>SVMS01000009.1 GCA_015067255.1 Oscillospiraceae bacterium | reverse complement strand
ATTCTATACCTTTTTCGAAAAAGTCAAAAAGCCCCAAAAACCCTGTAAAATAAAGGATTTTTAAAACTCTTGGTGAATACTTGACACGTGGAGACGATTTGGGAAGGATAGTTATCCCCAAAGAAATCCGCAGAATCATATAACACATTGACTCTTGAAGAAAAGCTTTGTATTACGATACATAACGTGATTAAAAGAATATTTTCTTCCGCAATTCAATTTCTACAACAAACGCTCCGTCAGGGGAAGTCCTGACGGAGCGTTATCTTTTATTCAGATTAGTCAGTTGGTTCGGTTTTTACAATGGTAATAACTCCTTCTTTACAACAGCCCCAAATATCATCAGTTAATTTTTCTATTTTTTCATATTCTAATGGGAGTAAAAACTCTTCTTTTGAAGAATACAAGCCATAGACAAATTTTCTTTCATATTTTTTATCGTTGTGTGGGAAGTAACTGCCGGAGTGCTTTTTGGCAAGTTCGATATATTGAGAAATCGCAACTGCAGCAACATCGTTTATATCGGGTATTTCAACAATGGCAAATCTTTGTTTGGAAAGCCACGGATATATTAGCTCGCCGTTTCCATTGATGTAATATTGTCTGAAATCGCTTTCCCCGTATTCTCCGTCCCGTTCCCATACAAGAATATGGTTATCGTCGGTTACAGAAACTTCTCTAAACCTTGGTTCAATTAAAACCTTTCGCTCTTTCGTATCGTAAAGACCGATTAGGGCTTCCTCGTCATCATCACGGGAAAACTCCAGATATCTGTCGTTGTAATCGTAATAAGAAATATCCGGGAATCTCGTATCGGGAATTTCGTTTCCTTCAAGGTCGATTAAATGGTAGAAATTATCGGTATTTTTAGTAACCACGGCAACACCGTATTTGTTAAACGGACGGGCTTCATCATATTGAAAGCCAATCACGGTTTTCCCGGTTGAGTCGATATATCCATAATGATTCTCGTAACATCTATGACCATCGGGAGTTTTATACCAGGTTCTGTTTAGGTTTACCGAAGCAAGACCGCAGGTAAAATCGTGAGCACATGCATATTGCGGCTCAATTATAAATTTGCCTGCTTGATTTTTAAAACCGAATTTGCCAAAGACATCGTCAATCTCCCATTCCGGCTCAATAGTCGTTTCAGCCTCTAACGGCTCGGGTAACCCTTCATAGTCCATCCAATAACGATACCAGCCGTCATTGTCTTTATTTTTATGAAACGCTTCTTCGTCAGGCACTTCGTTGCCGTTGATATCAAAATAAGCATTATCAATACAAAAAATAACTCTTTCTTTATCTGCAACATAACAGGATTTACCTTGCTTTGAAAATAAAATTTTCATACTGTCACCACCAAATCTTCATAAATTACCTTGCAGAGCTCTTGAACCTTTGCAAAAGAGGAATTGTCATATATCCGCCTATGCTTTGCAAAAGCGGAAATTATTCGTCATTCAGCAGATTATCGTTTTCAAAGTCTACCCACTCGTCATTAAGGTCCCAATGAGAGATACCTATTGAAAGAAATCCGTCATCATTTGCCGTTGCGACAAGGGGGCGTTTTCCAATTTGGAAACGCAACATACGAAAAGAATTCTCTTCCTCATCTTTTCTGGTAAAATAAATCGGTTCGTCGTTTGAAGAGAGAATTTTTCTGCAATCGTACGGTTGAGAAAATTCATAGTAAAAAAACTCATAATCATCTTCACCGATTGCTTTGCTTTTAATAAGATACTGCTTGTCAGTAAAAGCTACAATGATTCCTTCACAATCCAGTAGGTTATCATCTATCAGCCAAGCAAGCTCGCATATTCCGATATATTCAATCGGTGTATTTTTTCTTGCTAAAAACTCTTGCTCCGATATTTCACAAAACATTTTCTTCACCTCTTAAACGCATTATATCACACTATCTGTCCAATAAAAAGGTCTTTGCAATAACATAAGCGGATATTTTTGTCCTGTTTTTAAATAATTGCGTTAAAAAACATTTAACAAAAAAATACTTGACAAACCTATTGCATAACAGTTAAAATATAATAAGTGTATTTTGCGGAATTTTAAGAAGTACCCGTCTTTTTATTATTGCCGTTTACTTTTCTGTTTCTTAAAAATATTGACAGTTTGATAAATTTTTATTGGAGGTGTAAAAATATAATTTAATGGATATAATTATTATGATTGCTATAGGCATTGTTGCTTTAATTTTAGGCTTTGCCCTTGGCACTTTCTATAGAAAAAAGATTGCAGAAGGCAAAATCGGAAGTGCTGAAGAAGAGGCAAAGAGAATAGTAAATAATGCGATTAAAACAGCAGAAACAAAGAAAAAAGAAGCTTTAATCGAAGCAAAAGAAGAAATCCATAAAAATAGAGCAGAAGCCGAGAAGGAAATCAAGGAGCGCAGAAACGAGGTTTCCCGTCAGGAAAGATGGCTTCAGCAAAAGGAAGAGCAGTTAGATAAGAGAAATGACTCTATTGAAACTAAGGAAAATAACCTTTTAAACAAAATAAAAGAGGTTGAAAATACTCAGGCTGAGGTAAATGATATTAAAAAGAGCCAGCTGAGTATGCTGGAAAAAATTTCAGGTCTTACTGCAGAACAGGCAAAAGACTTTTTACTCAAAACTCTTGAGGCGCAGGTTCGTCACGAAGCTGCTGTTAAGATAAAAGAAATAGAACAGGAAATTAAAGATACATCAGAGGCAAAGGCGAGAGAGGTTATATCTCTTGCTATTCAGCGTTGCGCATCTGATTTTGTTTCAGAGGCAACCGTTTCGGTTGTTTCATTACCCAATGACGAAATGAAGGGCAGAATTATCGGCCGTGAAGGAAGAAATATCAGAGCGATTGAAACACTCACAGGAGTTGACCTTATTATTGACGATACTCCCGAGGCAATTACTCTGTCTTGCTTTGACCCTGTAAGGCGTGAAATAGCAAGACAGACTCTTGAAAAGCTTATTTCCGACGGAAGAATTCATCCCACCCGCATTGAAGAAACAGTTGAAAAGTGCCGCAAAGAAGTTGAGGCATATATCAAGGCAGAGGGTGAGCGTGCCGCTTTTGAAACAGGCGTTCACGGTTTACATCCCGAGCTTATCAAAATTCTCGGACGTTTGCGTTACCGTACCAGCTACGGTCAGAACGTGCTTAATCACGCAGTTGAGGTTGCCTATATCTCCGGAATTATGGCTTCCGAGCTTGGTGTTGACGTTAACCTTGCAAAACGGGCAGGTCTTTTACACGACTTGGGCAAGGCTCTTGACCACGAAATCGACGGCTCACACGTTGAAATCGGCGTAGATGTAGCGAGAAAATACAAAGAAAACAACGAAGTTATCCACGCTATACAGGCGCATCACGGCGATGTTGAATGTAAAACAGTTATTGCAGCTCTTGTTCAGGCTGCTGACGCTGTTTCTGCAGCCCGTCCCGGCGCAAGACGTGAAAATCTTGAAAATTACATTAAGCGTCTTGAAAAGCTTGAAGAAATTGCAAACTCATTCTCAGGTGTTGACAAGTCCTTTGCTATTCAGGCAGGACGTGAAATTCGTATTATGGTCAGCCCCGAAAATGTTCAGGACGATACTCTGCCCTTAATGGCGAGAGAAATCGTTTCCAAGATTGAAAATGAGCTTGAATATCCCGGACAGATTAAAGTTCATATTATCAGAGAGAGCCGTGCAATAGATTACGCAAAGTAGAAATGTTCTTAGCGAACATTTCTGCAACTCTATTTGCCTTGGCAAATAGAATATCACTTGTGCCAACGGCAGAAATATCACTTAATAGACAAAAACTTATTTGCGAGACTTTTTATACGAAAGTCTCGCAGTTTTATTCGGCTTCGCCGAGTTTTATTGCCTTTGGCAGTTTTATTCGGCTTCGCCGAGTTTTTGGAAAGGGGAGTGTTTACAGTGGCTTTTGACGGCATTTTTTTAAACGCCTTATTAAATGAAATTAAATCAATTTCTATCGGCGCAAAGGTTGATAAGGTGTATCAACCCCAAAGCGATTGTCTTGTTTTGCTTTTACGCTCGGGCGGCGAGAGCAAGAGGCTTCTTTTATCGGCAAGCGCAAATGCGCCAAGACTTCATTTTACTGACCTTTCCTTTGAAAATCCCGCTTCTCCCCCTATGTTTTGTATGCTTCTGAGAAAGCATCTTGCAGGCGCACGTCTTTGCGACATTCAGCAACAGGGCTTCGAGCGTATTGCCGTACTTGTTTTTGAAGGCTTTGACGATTTCGGGGAAAGAACTCTTAAAAAGCTTCATATTGAGATTATGGGAAGGCACAGCAATATTATTTTTACAGATGCCAACAATAAAATTATTGACAGCATCAAGCGTGTAGATTTGACTGTTTCTGCCCAAAGGCAAGTTTTACCCGGTATGCTTTATTCTCTTCCCCCTGCACAAAATAAGCTTGATATCGCTCAAAATGAAGATTTTAAAGGGATTGTTGACTCTCTTCCCGATATGAGAACAGATAAGGCTTTGCTCGAAAGCTTTCAGGGCTTTTCGCCCCTTATTGCAAGAGAGCTGTCTTTCCTTTGCTGTGGTGCTACAGATACCCTTGTTTCCGATTTGACGGAGGCGCAAAGGGATAAGCTTGCCTTTTTCCTCAGCCGTCTTAGCGAAAAAGTGAAAAACAAAAGCTATACCCCTGTAATTCTTCATTCCTTGCCCGATAAAAAGCCCTTTGAATTTTCCTTTACCAATATTCATCAATACGGCGCTTCTATGCTTTCCGATAGCGCAGAAAGCTTTTCTGCACTGCTTGACAGCTTTTACGAAACCCGTGAAAAAATAAGCCGTATTCATCAGAAAACAAGTGATATTTTAAAGATTTTATCAAATGCTCAGGACAGAATTATCAAAAAAACTCAGCGCCAGAAGCTCGAGCTTGAACAGAGCGCAGAATGTGAAAAATTCAAGCTCTACGGCGATTTGCTAAGCGCAAATTTATATAGGCTCCAAAAGGCGCACTCAGTAAAGCTTGAAAATATTTTCGGCGACGGTGAGCTGATTTCTATTGAGCTAAACCCCTCTTTTTCACCTGCTCAGAACGCTCAAAAGTATTACAAAGAGTATAAAAAGAGATTAAATTCCGCAGAGTATTTAAAAAGTGAGATAGAAAAGGGCATAGAGGAGCTAAAATATTTAGACAGCGTACTTGATTCTCTCACCAAGGTAGAAACTGAAAAGGAGATAGGTCAGATACGTCAGGAGCTTTATCAGAGCGGCTATATAAAAAGAGCATCGACCATAAACAAGCGCAAGGAAAAAGAGGTTATGAGCCCGATGCACTTTACAAGCTCTGACGGCTTTGAGATTTTCGTCGGCAAAAACAATTTCCAAAACGATTGGCTTACTCTCAAATGGGCTTCCAAAACGGATATATGGCTTCACGTCAAGGATTTTGCAGGAAGCCACGTTATAGTAAAAGCAAAAGAGGACAAAGTAAGCGAGCAGGCAATTTTCGAGGCTGCACAGCTTGCAGCATTTTACTCTAAAGCAAGCAAGGGAACAAACGTGCCTGTAGACTTTGCCCTTGTAAAGCACGTCAAAAAGCCCTCAGGCGCAAAAGCCGGAATGGTTATATATACAAATAATAAAACACTTTTTGTAACTCCTAAAGAACCTACAAAGTAATGAATTGCACAGCAATTCAATTCATGGAGCAAAGCAAGAAAATGCAGCTTTAAACAAAGTTTAAAATTTAGCTAAATTCGCTTACGCGAGCTAAATGTGCTAACGCACGCTAAATTACTTTGTAGCTAAATTGACCTGCGGTCAGCTATAAGGCGAATTTTATTTAGCTACTCCGAAGGAGTTATTTAGCTATGAAGCAAAGCGGAATAATTTAGCTTTATATAATTCATTAAAAAAGCAAGAACGAAAAACAGTCAGTGTAAAGAGTAAAAATAATTACGGAGGTATATATAAAAATGAATAAAAATCTTTTAAACAGCATTGTATGCGGTATGGTTATGTTCGCAATGATATTTGTAACATTTGTTTTAACCGGTGGGCGTGAAACATACGATTTTACTGTTATGGACAAATTTATATTTGTTATTTTTATAATATCCGAAATAATTACACTGGGAATGCTTATATATTATATTTCAAAATATACAAAAAATTTAAGAAATGGTTCTAACAGCACAATGGAGCCGGAAGAACAAAGAGAACTTTCCCCTCTGAACAGTAAAATAATAATATGCTCTGCCATACTGACAATTGTGCTAATTACTTTAGGTATTTTAATTGGAATATATGCCTCAAACCAAACGAAAGCAATAGCCGAATATGTTTTTTCTTTTTCCCTTATTTTTGTAGTTTTTATGTTTCCCTTTAATATGTTAACTGAAAAAATTATATTACATTTTTTTAAAAATAAAAAGGTGGACTATTGGCAAAACTACTTTGTAGCTCACCGTGAAAATATAGAAAAGAAAAAAAGGAAGCTATTTTTAAATTTAAAAATTTCAAAGCTTTTTTCAAATATTTATACTGCTCTTTTAGGGTTGGCGGGAATATTATTTTCCTTGTCCGCCGGAATATCTCCGGTTAATGATGGTATTATATATTTGATATTTCCTACACTTATATTTACTGCCGTTCTCTCCCGTATAAAATTTACACAAGACAAGGAACTTTTCAAGCACGAAAGTTATGTTTCACAAGAGGATTATCCCGAGCTTTACAGACTTGCCCGCCGTGCTGCTGATATAAGCAACTGTAAAAAGAATATAAAAATAGCTTTAACAGGCGACTGTAATGCGGGAATTATGGAGGTCGGCGATACCTATTCAGTACAAATCGGCGTAATCTTGCTTGATATATTGTCAGAGGAAGAGCTTGTGTGTATATTTTTACACGAATTCGAGCACGTCACTTTAAAAAATAAGAAAATAAACAAATGCTACAGTTATAATACTTGGATTTCTTCCGGCTGTAATAACACTTATTTATCTTGGCTTACGAATGTTTTGTTTAGCTTTCCCGACGGCCTTTATAATTTCAGATTCAATCTTTATCAATACGCCGCTTCTCTATGCTTTGAGTCAGATTCCGACAAAGCTATGCTCAAATCAGGCAAGCCTGAGTGTGCCGCCTCAGCTTTGTTGAAAATTGATTTTTACAATAAATACGAATGGGAAAGAGACGCTATGGATTTTCCCTGTTTATATGAACCGGAAAGCTGTGAAAATTACACCCTGCGAACCTCTTTAAATTCCTTTAAAGAATTACAGGCTGAGCGTAAGGAGCTTTGGATTGAGCTCGCAAAAAAGGAAATTCAATCCCGTTCCTCATCTCATCCGATTTTAAGCCAACGCTTTAAGATGCTGGGAATTGAAAAATATTCACTTTTGGGAAATGAAAAATCCCCTGCTTTAAAAGAGGAAGCGGAAAAGGCAATAGATTTTATAGATATCTTAATTAAAAAGCAAGTTTCGGAAAATTATTCGGAGCTACGCGAGGAATATTATATCAAGCAAAAAAATTTAGTTGAAAATTGGGAGCAAGAAGGCAAGCCAATTATTGCCGAGCAATATTCCTCTGTAATTGAAGCTTTAAACATACTGGGACGTCGCAGCGAAATTGAGGAGCTGTGTGACAGAGTAATATCAGAAACCCCGATACATACCGCTGCTTACGCTTATTTTATAAAGGGCTTTATTTTGCTACATAAATTCGACGAACAAGGCTTGGAATATGTGTATAAGGCAATATATGACAACCATAATTATATAGACGGAGGATTAGGTGTAATAGGCCACTTTTGCTGTCTTACGGGAAATCAAAAAGAGCTTGACTTATACCGCGAAAGAGCTGTTGACTTAGCACAGAAAAATAAAGATATTTACAGTTGTATAAATGTTATTCAAAAAAATGACAAGCTGTCTCCGGAGAAGCTTCCCGAGGGTATGCTTGATGAAATATTAAGCTTTATTTCCTCAATAGATGAGGGGGAAATAAAACGCATATATTTACTGCGCAAAACAATAAATGAAAATTTCACCGTAAGCGATGTAATTATCAGATTTTCTTACTACACCGATGAAAACACAAAAGGAAGGATAATGGATAAAATTTTCAGATTTTTAGATACCTTTTCCTCGCATCAGTTTGGACTGTTTGATTATAACGGAATTACAGAGGTCAGTGTAGAAAAAATCCCCGGTGCTCTTGTATGGAGGGCAGAGGAAAACACAGATGTAAGCGAAGAATAATTTACCTTTATACAACTCATTAAAAAAGCAAGAGCGGAAACCGTTCTTGCTTTTTTAGATAATAGTTGAAAGAGGCGAAGCCTCAAATATCTGCTATTTTGATTTGCCGTTAGCGTGTTAGATTTTTACTTGATCTCTTGCTCTAAACTGTCGAATTCAGGGGTAGAGAAGAACTCACCTAAGGTTATTTCCAATCCGTCGCAAAACTTTTTAATTGTGGTAATTGATATATCCCGTCTTTCCTTATCCATCATACTGTATGCCGTTGAGGGAGTAACTCCCGAAATATTTGCAAGCTCGTTTATTTTAATGTTTCTTTCCTCACATAAGGTTTTAAATCTTTCAGCAACAACATCTTTGACGTTCATTATTTTCACCTCAAAAATATTGTATGTAATTTTACACTGTTGCGTATACGCACTTGCGTAATAAATAATAAAATGTTATAATTTAAAAAATATTTATTTTAAGGTGATAGTATGAATTGCGCAGCAACACAAGAAAAATGTGGTGTTATATATCAAAAAGTGTCGGAAAAATGTGAAAATGACCTATTGAAACAGTCGGAATTTTGCGATATACTATATTTGTAATAATGTGCTCTTGGGCACAGTTCATGCCGTAGGTAATTCATGAAAGTATTTACTTTCAATTCATGCAATCGTAGATTGCAATTCATTAAAAAATGAATTGATGCTTTGCATCATGAATTGGCTTGCGCCATGAATTCTCGCTTCACTCCATGAATTAAATTGCTTCGCAATTCATTAAAAAGCAAGAACGAAAAATTTCGTTCTTGCTTTTTTCTATTATTTATGCTTTTTATGAAATTCAATCATTATGCGGTTGAGTATATCCTGTTCTTTTTCTGTCAAGCCTTGATAGTTGACTGTCGGGCTTTTCAATTCACTGATTAAAATATTTATTAATTCCCTTTGTTTTTGATTAAGTCCCGAAAGAGATACCATTTCATTTTTATCAATACCCACAAGGTAGTCGAGAGAAACATTGAAGATAACCGCTAATTGTGTCAACACCTCTAACGGCGGAATTGCTGTATTGTTTTCATATCCGCACACTACGGATTTACTTCTGCCTATTTTCTTGCCTAATTCTTCCTGTGTCAAATTATGACTTATTCGCAACTGCTGAATACGGAGTCCGAAATCAAACATTGTTATCCCCCTAAAAGTTCTATGATATAAAATATTATAGAACTGCTTTTTTCTTTAATCATCTTCTAACAGCTTAGCGGGAGAAACATTTAAGACTTTTGCCATTTTGAATAGAGTTTCAAGGGAGACCCCTCGAACTGTTCCGGTGCCTTCCACCTGTCCCACGAAGCTGACACTTTTTTCAATAAGCTCAGCAAAATATTCCTGTGTATAGCCTGCCTTTTTTCGATAATATGCAATCTTTAGTCCGAGAGTAATATATTTATCTGAAAATTCTGTTTTCATTATTTCGCCTTCCTTCTAATTATATTTTACCGAAAAAACGAAATAATTATTATAATATACAATTGCATTATTGTTTACTTTTAGTTAATAATAGTTTATAATAAATGAAAAAATATTTATTTTAAGGTGATGTTATGAATTGTGAAAACTGTTTTTGTATTTATCAAAACAAGGGGAAGTGCGAACTTGAAAAAATAAGTATAGATATTTCGGGAATGTGCAAGGAATGTATATATGTTAGTATGGATAAAAAGATTTTGCTTGAAGAAAAACTAAAGCTTTTGAAAAAATATGAAGAAGAGGGTTGATATAATGAATTGCGCAGCAATTCAATTCATGGAGCGTAACGAGAAAATGTAGCTTTAAACAAAGTTTAAAATTTAGCTAAATTCACTTACGCGAGCTAAATTGAGTAAACTCAGCTAAATTACTTCGTAGCTAAATTGACCTGCGGTCAGCTTAAGGCGAATTTTATTTAGCTACTCCTAAGGAGTTATTTAGCTATGAAGCAAAGCGGAATAATTTAGCTTTAGGCACAAATTGTGCCTTCGGCACATTAAAATAAGCAAGAACGGTTTTCGTTCTTGCTTTTTCTATTCATAGCTTTTTAACAGCGTTATTGCATTTGGTATTATCTCTATATTTGCTTCTTTATGGCTGCCGCCGAACTCGCCGTCAAGCGTCCAGGGGATTTCCTCTTCCGACGAGATTTTTATCTTGCTTGCTTTAAATATTTTTACGTGACGAGGGTCGGGCTTTCTGCTTATTATAGAGTTTAATATCATCTGTAAATCCAAGGGATTGTTGGGATTTCTTATTAAAATAACCTCAAAAAGACCGTCATTTATTGAAAAATCCTTAAGCAGTACATTTTCATAGCCGCCTATATAATTTGAGTTTGTAATCATTCCCAAAATGAATTTGCCCTCTATTTTTTCGCTCTCGGTTTCTACCGTAACATCATAGGGCTTGATGTTGCTTAGGCTTTTCATTCCCTCAAAAACATAGGCAAGATGACCTATTGTATTTTTCGACTGTCTCGGGGTTTTATAGGATACCTCTGTAAAAGCGCCAAATGCCGAAACATAGGTATAATAATTGCCGTTAAAGCTACCGATATCACAGCTTAAGGGTACAGCTCTTGTAATGCTCTGAGCTGCTTTTTTTATATTTTTGGGCAGACCGATACAGGTGGCAAAATCATTGGTGGTTCCTGTGGGAATATAGGCTATAAAGGGGCGCTTTGTAAGGGTCATAGCGCCGCAGACTACCTCGTTTAAGGTGCCGTCTCCGCCGCAAGCCGTAATTACGTGATATCTTCTGCCTATTCTTTCTACTATTCGTGTTGCATCACCCTTTTGCTGAGTGGAATAAGCATGCACCTCGTAGCCGTCCTTAGTCAGAATGTCTATTACTTCCCAAAGATGCGTTTTTATGCTTCCTTTACCTGAATAGGCATTAAAAATCAAAAGCAATTTTTTTGCCATTTTTTTCACCTTAATATGTCAGAACAGCGTAAAATTACGCTGTTCTGAAAGTAGATTATTTTACCTTTTCTCTGAAAATTTTAACTGTTTCAGAAATGTCGGGAGTATTGAAAATTGCGCTTCCTGCAACAATAATATTTACTCCTGCCTCTACAACCGAAGCAACATTGTCAGCACCGATTCCGCCGTCTGCCTCAATGTCAACCTTAAGGCCTCTTCTATCTATTTCAGCCTTTAATTTATACATTTTATCAAACATTTCAGTTATGAATTTCTGACCGCCAAAGCCCGGCTCAACAGTCATAATAAGCACCATATCAAGCATATCAAGATAGGGATAAACCTCTTCGATAGGAGTGCCCGGTTTAACTGAAACACAAGCCTTTATGCCCTTCTCCTTTATTCTTTTAATGAGTGCCTCTGCATCCTCAACAGCTTCCAGATGGAAGGTTATAATATCTGCGCCTGCCTTAACAAAATCGTCAAGATATTTGTTGGGGTCGCTTATCATTAAATGCACGTCAAAAACAGCCTTTGAATGCTTTCTTATTGCCTTTACTATAGGCGCACCAAAGGAAATATTGGGTACAAAATGGCCGTCCATTATATCTATATGCAAATACTCACAGCCTGCGTTTTCTACTGCCTGTACGTCCTTTTGCAGATTTGCAAAATCTGCTGAAAGAATTGACGGAGCTAATATCATTTGATTTCCTCTTTTCTTTTTTAAAGTGTAACCTTATTACCTTACCTTATTCCCATAAGCAGAAGCGCTTGCCTTGCGGCATCCTGCTCTGCTTCTTTTTTACTTTTTCCCTTGCCCTTTGAAATAACGTTACTGTTTATATGTACCTCACACGTAAAGCTTTTATTGTGCTCAGGCCCTGTCTGGTCAGTCATAACGTAATCAAGAAGCTCACCGGGATTTTTCTGAACTACCTCTTGAAGAATTGTCTTATAATCCTTAAAGGTTGTTCCCTTAAAAGCGCCGTCGGAATGTTTTTTCAAAATGGGCAGAATAAACTGCTTTACCTGTTCAAGACCGCCGTCCAAAAACATAGCACCTATAAGCGCTTCATAGGCATCGGCAAGAATTGAAGGTCTTGTCCGCCCGCCTGTCTGCTCCTCGCCCTTGCCTAATAAAATATATTTTGAAAGCTCTATTTCGGAAGCATACATATCAAGAGCCTGTTCACAGACTAACGCTGCTCTTATCTTCGACAAATCGCCCTCTGCACTGTCCCTGTATCTTTTATAAAGATATTCGGCGCATAAAAAGCCCAATACGCTGTCGCCCAAAAACTCAAGCCTTTCATTACTCTGCTTTTTATGCTCATTAGCATAGCTCGAATGAGTCATAGCATTAAAAATAAGCTCTTTATTTTTAAAGCTGTATTTAATTTTTTCTTCGAGCCCCTGCATCTGAAAGCCTCCTTTTTTAAAAAACAAAAAAAGGGATTTTAATCTAAATTATCCCTTTTTTCAACAACTCTTAAATTTTTTCAGAAAGATAATTTACAACATCTCCAACAGTCTGAATTTCTTCAACCTGACTGTCATCAACCTCAATATTAAATTCCTCTTCAATAGCCATTATAAGCTCTACAACATCGAGAGAATCAGCATTCAAATCGTCAATAAATGCAGTTTCCATAGTAACCTCATTTTCTTCAACGCCAAACTGCTCAACAATAAACTCTCTTATTTTTTCAAATACCATATAAGTTCCTCCTTAAAAGAATTTTATTCCTTTTATATTAAGATAATATCATTATATCCACGATTGTCAAGTAAATTTTATATTTTTTATTTTTTTCTGCGTCTTATTTATATTATATATATATATCTATATCTATAATATGTATACTTTTAACATATACAAAATAAAAAAAATGTGATAAAATGGTTTTAGCTGTATTATACGTCTGTGAAAAAGATTGCACTTTTTTGCAGTATATGTTTTTTTATATGATATTAAATCTTATACAGGAGGAAAAATAAAAATGAATACCTTTAAAAACGTATGGAAAAAATGCTTAGAAATTTTCAATGAAGACAGTCAGATAAATCCTGTTTCTATGAATTTATGGATAAAAGAGCTTGTTCCCGTTGAGCTTCAAGAAAACTACGCTGTTTTTTACGTTTCGGCTTCTTTCCAGAGAGATGTTGTTTACACCCGTTACGGCGACCTTATCAAAACAACTCTTTCAGAGCTTATGGGCTTTGACGTAGAGCTTAAAATCTACACTGCTGACGATAAGCCTGAAAATTTGAATATTGAAGATGCCGATGCACCTGACGTTGCTGAGACAGGCGTGCTTGACAATGTTGAAAAGGATTTTGAATATTCCTTTGATAATTTCGTTGTCGGCGCTTCAAACAGATTTGCTCACGCAGCATCTGTTGCAGTTGCAAAAAATCCTGCCAATGCGTACAATCCTTTATTTATTCACGGTGCAAGCGGACTTGGTAAAACCCATCTTTTGCACGCTATAAGAAATGAAGTCAAGAAAAATTTCAAAGACTTCAATATTATGTACATAACCTGTGAGGAATTTGCAAACGAGCTTATTTCTGCAATTAAAAATGCCACTACTCACGAATTCCGTGAAAAGTACCGCAAGGTAGATTTTCTTCTTATTGACGATATTCAGTTTATCGGAAATACCCGTTCAACTCAGGAAGAATTTTTCCACACCTTCAACACTCTTTATGAGGCTAATAAGCAGATTGTTCTCGTTTCCGACCGTCCTCCCAGAGAAATTCAGCTTCTTGACGAAAGACTTTGCTCCCGTTTTGTAAGCGGTCTTACTGCTGACATCAATTCTCCCGATTATGAATTGAGAATGGCTATTATTTCAAGAAAGGCAGAGCTTCTTAAGTTCAAGCTTCCCGATGACGTTGTTCAGTTTATTGCTACCCGTCTTAAAAATAATATCCGTCAGCTTGAGGGCGCAGTTAAAAAGACAATGGCTTATTACCTGCTTACAGGCGTTCAACCCAGTATTGCAGTTGCCCAGAGTGCAATCAAGGATATTTTGAATGAAAATGAGCCCTTGCCCATTACCATTGATAAAATTATTACCGAGGTTTCTCATTTCTATCACATTTCACCTGAGGATATCAAGGGTAAAAAGAGAACAGCTGATATTACTCTTGCCCGTCAGGTTGCTATGTATATGATAAGAGAGATTACTCAGCTTTCTCTCCCTGCTATCGGCGAAGAGTTTTCCGGCAGAGACCATTCAACAGTTCACCACGCTATAAACAAGGTTGAAGACGATATGGCAAGAAACACAGGCTTTAAAGCTATTGTAAATGACCTTATCAAAAATGTAAGGGAAAGATAGTTTCCACAGGCAAAAAAATTAAAATTTCCGCATAGCTTCAAGCTTTATTTTTACTTTTCCATATTTTACACAGGGTTATGCACTTGAAAAATGTTAAAAACCTTGTTTTCAAAAAATATTCCACACCTTTTTCCAAAAAAACATTAACAGATGTTGATAAGTGCTGTGGATTTGCCTTTGAAAACTTTGCACTTTTAATTTTAAAAAAGTTTTCAAACGTATTTAAAAACTTTTAAACAGTCTTTAAAGAATAACTTTTCTTTTAATTTCAATGCTTAGAGCCTGTTTTACACAGTTTCAACACATACTACTATTACTACTATATATAATTTAACCTATTCTATTATTTTAATAACTCGAAAGGATTTGCTTTATGAAGTTTACCTGTGATAAAAATTTATTCAACAGCGCAATTAACGATGCTATTAAAGCAGTTGCTCAAAAATCCTCTTTAGCTGCTCTTGACGGTATTCTTATAAGCACTGATACAAATTCAATCAAGCTTACAGGCTTTGACCTTAATATAGGAATTGAAAGTATTTTCGAGGCTGACGTTATTGAGAACGGAAGCATTGTTGTTAAAGCTAATATGCTTTCTGAAATTATCAAATGCTTACCTAATGATACTGTTTGCTTTGAGTCTGATGACAGAAATACTGTTACTGTTACCTGCGGACCTACAAAAATTGATGTTTTGGGTATTCACGGGGACGAATTTCCTCAGCTTTTCTATGTTGAAGACAGCACTCAGGTAATTGAAATAAAGCAGGCTGCCTTCAAAAGTATGATAAGGCAGACCTTGTATGCGGCTGCAACAGGCGAAGCAAAGCCGAATTTAGTTGGCTCAAAATTTGAGGTAAGAGCAAACAAGCTAAGAGCTGTTTCTCTTGACGGAATAAGAATTGCTTTGAGAGAGGAAACTCTTGAAAATGAATTACAGGACAATAATTTTGTTGTGCCTGCAAAGACCTTGAATGAGCTTTTAAAGCTTCTTGATGACAATGACGAAATGCTTTATATTAAAGCAGGCGAAAAGCACGTTATGTTTGAGGTTGGCAATTTAGTTGTTGTTTCAAGACTTTTAAGTAATGACTTTTTTGAATATACAAGAGCATTTCCTGCAAGCCATACAATTGAAGCTATAGTTGATACAAAAGCTTTTTCTGAAAGCATTGAACGTGTTTCAATAGTTATAAATGAAAAGCTCAAGGCTCCTATTTGCTGTAATTTTGATGAAGAAATTATAAAAATGTATTCTAAGACAGCTACAGGCTATTCCTACGACGAGGTTATAGCTTCTGTTGAAGGCGGAAAAGTAGAAATCGGCTTTAATAACCGTTTTATGCTTGAAGCTTTAAGAGCTGCAGAATGTGAAAAAATTAAAATTCAGTTATCATCACCCTTAGCTCCCATTATTATTAAGCCGGCAGACGAGAAGGATAATAATTTTACCTTCCTTATTTTGCCCGTTAAGTTAAAAGCAAATGACCAGTATTAAAATTTCCACCGAATTTATAAAGCTTTCTCAATTTATAAAATTTGCCGGAATAACAGGGACCGGGGGAGCAGCCAAGGATATAATTCTTGACGGATTGGTACAGGTTAACGGTGAAATCTGCTTGCAAAAGGGAAAAAAGCTTTTTGTCGGTGATACTGTTACAGTTACCCTTGAACAAAAAGAAGAATTCATAATAAGTTAGAAAGGGTTTTTCTGCTTTATGGAAGCAAATTCTCTTTTTCTTGAAAATTTCAGAAACATTGAAAAGCAAAAAATTGACTTTTCTTCGGGCGTAAACGTTATATGGGGTGAAAATGCTCAGGGGAAAACGAATATTTTAGAGGCTTTATGGATTTGCTCCTTAGGAAAAAGCTTTCGCGCTTCCAATGACAAAGAGCTTATCAGCTTTGAAAAGCAAAGAGCTCATATTGCATTAGAATTTTATTCTGAAAAACGAGAGCAGATATTTGAATTTATTATAAAAAATCAAGGCAGAAAAGAAGTTACCTTAAACGGTGTAAAAAAAAATAAACGTTCTGAAATATTGGGAGAGTTTAACAGCGTTTTATTTTCTCCTGAGCACTTAAATCTTGTTAAAGATGCAAGCAGCGAAAGAAGAAAATTTTTAGACAGTGCTATTTGCCGTATTTATCCCAATTACGCTGATATTTTAAACAAGTTTAATAAGACATTAGAGCAAAGAAACAGGCTTTTAAAAAATATTGCAGAGAAAAAAGGCTCTGAGCTCCAGCTTGACACCTGGGATGAAATGCTTAGCATAAGCGGCGCTAAAATTATTACTTTAAGACTTCGTTATCTTAAGCTTTTGGAATATAAAGCATCAGCTAATCATTTTGATATTTCGGGAAAGCAGGAAAAGCTTACTCTTGATTTTAGTACCTGTGTTACCGATTTCAAAAGCTCTGCTTCTATTGCCGAGGAGCTTTTGTCTCTTATTAAACAAAATCGAAAAATTGATTTAATAAGAGGCTGTACCTGTGTCGGCCCTCACAGAGACGATATTGACATTAAAATAAACGGCTATAGCGCAAAAAGCTTCGGCTCTCAGGGTCAACAGCGCTCCTGTGTGCTTTCTCTTAAAACTGCAGAGGCAGAACTGCTTAAAGAGGAATACGGGGAAGCTCCCGTGCTTTTGCTTGACGATGTTTTAAGTGAGCTTGACAGTATGCGCCAAAGCTATATTTTAGATAAAATTGAGTCCTCACAGGTTATTATTACCTGTTGCGATTACGAAAGCGTTAACAAATATAAAAATGCAAATTTAATTCATATTGTCGGCGGAAAATGTGTTTAAAAGGTTGATTTTATGTATCTGCATATTGGAAATGACGTTGTTTTATCAAGAAAAAGCATAATCGGGATATTTGATATGGATATCGGTACAGACTTACACGCTGCCGAGGTTTTTCTAAATGCGGCGCAAAAGGAAAACCGCATAAGAACAGTTTCTGACGATATTCCGAAATCCTACATCGTTTGCCAGAAGAACGGCAAAACATTGGTATATCTCTCCCCCTTGGCAACAGCAACGCTAAAGAAAAGATGGACGGACAACGTTCTGTAATATCTCAAGGGAAAATTTGATGCTTACGCATCATAGCTAAATAACTCCTTAGGAGTAGCTAAATAAAATTCGCCTTAAGCTGACCACAGGTCAATTTAGCTACCAAAGGTAATTTAGCGTGCGTTAGCACATTTAACTCGCGTAAGCGAATTTAGCTAAATTTTAAACTTTGTTTAAAGCTAAATTATTCCGCTTCGCTTCATAGCTTTTAATTAAAATAAAAACAATCGCCTTATAGGCGTCCCTATATAACTGTTAAAGAAAAGGATATGGTGGTTTTAATGGACGAAATAATAAAAAATGAGGAAATGTCAGTTTCTGACGAGCTTATGGAAAGCGCAGTTACTCAGGAATATGAGGCTGAGCAAATTCAGGTTCTTGAGGGACTTGAAGCCGTAAGAAAGCGTCCCGGTATGTATATCGGCTCAACCTCTGTAAGAGGCTTGCATCATCTTGTTTACGAGATTGTTGACAACTCTATTGACGAGGCGTTGGCAGGCTATTGCCGGAATATTCACGTAACTATTAACCCCGATAATACTGTTACCGTTGAAGATGACGGACGTGGTATTCCTACGGGAATACACCCCAAAATGGGTATTCCTGCGGTTGAGGTCGTATTTACAGTGCTTCACGCCGGCGGTAAATTCGGCGGCGGCGGATATAAGGTTTCAGGCGGCTTGCACGGTGTTGGTGCTTCCGTTGTTAATGCTCTTTCCGAATGGTTAGAGGTTGAAATCTGCGACGGTGAGCATATTCACAAGCAGCGCTATGAGAGAGGAGTTTCCACCGGTCCTCTTACAGTTATCGGAGATACTGATAAAAAGGGTACTAAGGTTACCTTTATGGCAGACCGTCAGATTTTTGAAACTGTTGAATACGAATACGAAACCTTACTTACAAGACTGAGAGAGCAAGCCTTCCTCAACGGCGGTATAAATATCGTATTTACCGATTTAAGAGGGGAAGAGCCCGTTGTAAGCGAGCTTTGCTACGAGGGCGGTATTAAGAGCTTCGTTGAGCATATCAACAAAAATAAGGGTGTTACAGTATTGCACGACGTTATCTATATTGCAGGAAGCGGTGTAAATAACGATGCGGAAATCGCTTTACAGTACAATGACAGCTACAATGAAATTATCCTATCCTTTGCAAATAACATTCACACCGTTGACGGCGGTACTCACGAAACAGGCTTTAAAGCCGCACTTACTAAGGTTTTAAACGATTATGCAAGAAAGAATGCTTTCCTTAAGGAAGCTGACAAAAACCTTTCGGGTGATGATTTCAGAGAGGGCTTGACAGCTATTATCAGCGTTAAGCTTACCGAAGCTCAGTTTGAGGGACAGACAAAGGGTAAATTGGGTAACTCTGAAATAAGAACCTTAGTTGAAGAAATAGTTTCCAAGAAGCTTACAGATTTCCTTGACGAAAATCCTGCCGTTGCAAGAATTATAATTGAAAAAGCCCTGACAGCTTCAAGAGCAAGAGAGGCTGCAAGACGAGCAAGAGATTTAACAAGAAGAAAATCTGCTCTTGAAAGTGCATCTCTCCCCGGAAAATTGGCTGACTGTCAGGAAAGAGACCCTCATTACACAGAAATTTACATCGTAGAGGGAGATTCTGCGGGCGGTAGTGCTAAGCAGGGAAGGGACAGACGCTTCCAGGCTATTCTTCCTCTTTGGGGAAAAATGCTCAACGTTGAAAAGGCAAGACTTGACAAGGTTTACGGTAACGAAAAGCTTATGCCTGTTGTAACCGCTTTGGGTACAGGTATCGGTGAAGAGTTTGATATTTCCAAGCTCAGATACGGCAAGGTTATAATTATGGCCGATGCCGACGTTGACGGCTCTCACATCAGAACCTTGCTTTTAACCTTCTTCTTCAGGTTTATGCGTCCTCTTGTTGAAAACGGTCATATTTATCTTGCTCAGCCTCCGCTGTTCAAGGTGGCAAAGGGAAAAAACGTAAGATACGCATATACAGAAGAGCACAGAGACGAAATTATTGCTGAATTCGGCGGCGAAAATGTCGGCGTTCAGAGATATAAGGGTCTTGGTGAGATGAATCCCGATCAGCTTTGGGAAACCACTATGAACCCCGAAAACAGAACTATGCTCAAGGTTGAGCTTGAGGATGCTGTAAAGGCTGACGAAATCTTTACTATCCTTATGGGAGACAAGGTTGAGCCAAGGCGAGAATTTATTGAGAAAAACGCAAAATACGTTAATAACCTTGACATTTAAAAATGCTTATAAAAAAATATATTTTTTGGATTATTGTTTCTTTTTTCTCGGGAAGCGTGATGTACGGCTATCTTTTGCCTAAGCTTTTTTTGAAAAAAGACGTAAGAGAAAACACCATAGACAAAAACCCGGGAAGCGCAAACGCTATGCGCCGTTTCGGTAAAAAAATCGGTATTCCCGTTTTTATTCTCGAAATTTTAAAGGGCGCAATCCCTGTTTTTGTTGCTTCAAAGCTTGTAAATCCCAAAAGTGTCTTTTTCTCTTTTATTATGGTCGCCTGTGTTTTGGGACACGCTTTTTCACCCTTTATGCGCTTTAAGGGCGGAAAGGCTATTGCAGTTTCCTACGGCGCCTTACTCGGTCTTGTACCTGACAGCTTTTGTGTATTTTTGCTTTTACTGCTTCTTATCTTTTTCAGCCTCGTTATCGTTGTAAAACCCTATGCAGTTCGAATACTAACAGTATATACTTCGTTTATTATACTGTTAGTTATCATAAAAGAGCCTTGGGAGTATGTTTTAGGGGCGTTTTTGATTGGATTGGTAGTATGCTTAAAGCACATAAAAGAAATCGGAAAGAAGCCTTTTAAAATTAAATTTTTCAAAAAGGATTTTTGATATGGCACTGACAGCAGAGAAAAAATTTATTCCCGAGGACGTTTATTCGGCAGAAATTCTTCGTTATTATGCCACAATGAGTAAGGACACAAGCGAGGAAGCTACCTGTAAAAGCATATGGGATTACTATGCAAAAAGAAATGCTGAAAGCATTTGGAAAAGTGAAAGCGAAATAAAAATAGCCCGTTTTGAGCTGTTATCCAAAAAAAGAGAGAATGTTATAGAGGACGACAATGTTTACAATCTTTTTTACGATATTCTGTTAATTGAAACGGGACTTGAAAAGACCAACAAAAAGGACTATTTAAGGTGTATGAAAAAGCTTGCCCGTCAGCTGAAGGCTTATAAGATTGACAGTCGGGGAAGCATTAAGCTTTTAAAGAGTGAACTTAAAAATAAGAAAGACACAAAAAAAGTGCTTGAAATAGAAAGGAAAGCTTAAAATGGCAAAAGAGATAAATGAAAAGGACAGAAGCTCTATAAGCTACGAAAATCAGCACATTGTCAATGTAGATATTGAAAAGGAAATGAAAAAGAGCTATATTGACTACTCTATGTCTGTTATCGTAGGAAGAGCTTTGCCCGATGTAAGAGACGGTTTAAAGCCCGTACACAGAAGAATTCTTTATACTATGTATGAGGACAGCCTTTATCCCGACAGACCTTACAGAAAGTCAGCGACAACAGTCGGTGACGTGCTTGGTCGTTATCATCCCCACGGTGACGCTTCCGTTTATGATGCTTTAGTAAGAATGGCGCAGGATTTCTCACTGAGATATCCTATGGTTGACGGTCAGGGTAACTTCGGTTCGGTTGACGGAGACCCCCCTGCTGCTTACCGTTATACTGAGGCAAGAATGACAAAGCTTTCCTTAGAGATGCTTACCGATATTGATAAGGACACTATTGATTTTACCCTTAACTATGACGAGAAAAGAAAAGAGCCTACAGTGCTTCCCTCCCGTTTCCCCTCTCTTTTGGTAAACGGTTCATCGGGTATTGCCGTAGGTATGGCTACATCTATCCCTCCTCACAATTTGAGCGAGGTTGTAGACGCTATTTTTGAGATTTTAGATAATCCCGAATGTACTCTTGCAGACCTTATGGAGCATATCAAGGGCCCCGATTTCCCCACAGGCGGTACAATTATGGGCTACAGCGGTATCCGTGCTGCCTATGCAACAGGCAGAGGCAAGCTTATTGTACGTGCAAAGGCTGAAATTGTAGAGGGCAAGAACGACAGATTCAGAATTATCGTTACCGAGCTTCCCTATATGGTAAATAAGGCACGCCTTATTGAAAATATTGCTGATTTGGTTAAGGATAAGAGAATAGAGGGTATTGCCGATTTACGTGACGAGTCCGACAGAGACGGTATGTCTATCGTTATCGAGCTTAAGAGAGATGCCAATGCGCAGGTAGTTTTAAATCAGCTTTACCGTTATACACAGATGCAGGAAACCTTCTCTGCTATTATGCTTGCTCTTGTGGACAATCAGCCTAAGATTTTGACCTTGCGTGAGATGCTTGACAATTACATCTTCTTCCAGAAGGAAGTTATTACAAGAAGAGTACGCTTTGACCTTAAGAAAGCGCAGGACAGAGCTCACATTTTAGAGGGTCTCAAAATTGCCATTGACAATATTGACGAGGTTATCAACATTATCAGAGCTTCAAAGAGCATAGACGAGGCAAAGACCTCCCTTATGGCTCGCTTCGGCTTTACCGATATTCAGGCTCAGGCAATAGTTGATATGCGTTTGGGTAAATTGACAGGTCTTGAAAGAGATAAAATTGAGGACGAGCTTGCGGGGCTTCTTCTTAAAATTAAGGATTTGCAGGATATTCTTGCAAACGAGACAAGAATTATTGCTATCTTCAAGGAAGAATTAGGCGCAATCAGAGATAAATTCAAGGACGAAAGACGTACCGATATCTCTATGGTAATGAACGAGATTGACATTGAGGACCTTATAGAAGAGGAAACCTGTGTTTATACTCTTACCCATTACGGCTACGTTAAACGTCAGGCTGCCGATGTTTATAAGACACAGCACAGAGGCGGCAGAGGTATTTCCGCTATGACCACCCGTGAGGAAGACTTTGTTGAGGAATTATTTGTCGGCTCAACTCACGATTACATCCTTTTCTTTACCAACAAGGGAAGAGTTTACAGACTTAAGGGCTACGAAATTCCCGAAACAGGCAGAAATGCAAAGGGTACAAACATAGTAAATCTGTTGCCCATTACATCAGAGGAAAAGATTTCCGCTGTTATTCCCGTTAAAATCTTTGACGAAAGCAGTTATCTTCTCTTCTCCACCAAAAACGGAACAGTTAAGAAAACTCCTCTTATTCAGTACAACACCGCAAGAAAAGGCGGCTTAAACGCTATTGTGCTTGACGAGGACGACGAGCTTATAAGAGTTGCTCTTACTGACGGTGAAAGCAACATTATCTTAGGTACACACAACGGCTACGCTATCAGATTTAACGAGCAGGATGTTCGTTCTATGGGAAGAATGTCAAGAGGTGTACGCGGAATAAGACTTCGTCAGGGCGACTATGTTGTAGGTATGTGCGTTGAAATTCCCGGCGGAACACTTCTCAGCGTAACCGAAAACGGAAGCGGAAAGCGCACCGACATAGAGGAATACAGAATTCAGACAAGAGGCGGTATGGGTATCACCAACTATAAGATTAACGATAAGACCGGTAAGGTTGCGGGAATACTTATGGTTGACGGCAGTGAAGATATTATGATGATATCTTCAGACGGTATAATTATCAGAATGACCGTTGAAAGCATCTCCTGTATCGGAAGAAGCACCTCGGGCGTTAAGCTTATGCGTCTTGCAGACGGTATCTCTGTTGTAACTGTTGCAAAGACAGAGCACGAAGAGGATGCTCAGATAGAAGCACCCGAGCAGACAGCGAATGATTTATCCCCCGAAGAATTAGCCCAAGCCCCCGATGAAGAAATCGAAGAAATAATCGAGGAAGAAACAACAGAAGAGTAAGAAAAACGGGATTGCAAAACTGCAATCCCGTTTTTAGTTTATTTATTTTCTGAAGACATTTGCCGATTTACATATTTTACAGCTCCTATAACTTTAATATGGTATGTTAACAGCATTAGTATACTTAAAGGAATACACAGACTAACAACGAATAACTAACGAAAATAGAATTAGTTTGCTTAAAAAATAATTTTTTGTCAACAATAATTGCAAGTATACTTATAATATTTTCTAACAATAATTGATTTTTTGCGACAATTTAGTAAATATTTATTTATAAACTGTAAGAATATTAGTCTTGAGGTGCAAATAAGTGTTAAAATAAATGCCAGAAAGGTGCAAATAAGTATTAAAAAATTTTCTAATATGGTGCAGGGATTAAAAAAATATTCTTATTTTCGTTTCAACAAACAAAAATGTCCAAGTTGTCATAAAGACAGCTTGGACAAACTTTTTCTGTTTTAGCTTTATTTTTCTTCAAACAGGGAGTCAACAGATACGTTTAGAATTTTAGAAATAATATAAATTTCCTTGTCGGTGGCAATACGCACCTGTCCTTCAAGCTTGGAATAGCTTGTAGGGTTTATATCACAGCCCAAAATTTGCATTTTAGAGATAAAGTCTTTCTGCTTTATACCTTTTTCCTTTCGCAAACGCTCGATGTTTTTGCCTACAAGATTGCTGTTTCCGTATTCTGATTTTCGAATTTTCAAGAAAATCACCCTTAATATATTCTTTACAAGAATTATATTAATAATTTCTCTTGACATAATTCTGATTTAGAATTATAATAAAAAATAATTCCCAAACAGAATTTTAAATATTGAGTTAATATAAGTTGACATATCGAAAGACAAAGGTGAAAATTATGATTAAAAAAATTGTTGTTGCAGGGTGCAGAGATTTTAGTGATTACGAGCTGGCTAAGGAGTATATAGATTTTTGCATCAGTGAGATAAAAAAAGAGAATACTATTGTTTTTGTTTCGGGCGGCTGTAAGGGCGCTGATTTATTGGGGGAGAGGTATGCCAAGGAAAACGGCTATGAAATAGAATTGCATCCTGCCAACTGGAAAGAGTACGGCAGAGCAGCAGGCCCTATAAGAAACAAGGAAATGGCGGAGTGCTGTGATTATGTCATTTGTTTTTGGGACGGAAAGAGCAAGGGCACAAAGTCAATGATAGAGTATGCAAAGAAATTAGAAAAGCCTGTTAAGGTTAAAATGATATAAGATATTTTGGGGGAGCTGTAAAAAAACTTTCGTTTTTTACAGCTCTCTTTTTAGAGGATAGGAAAAAAGGTGCAGAATCTGTCAATTTCGCGACAACAAGTATTTGTTGTTGGTTACCCGACGGCGTACAGAGGTACATCGAGGGCGAAATTGGCAGATAGCATAAAACGTATATTTCTTAAAAAAATTAGCAAAAAGATGTTTTTTGTTAAATTTTGCTCTTTCTTTCAGAAGATGATAGTATATAATCCTTTTATTTACTTGTTTTATGCGCTCTGCGCTTTTTTTACATCCCCCTCTTTTCTACTAAAATACATATTTATTTGTCTTTTTTTCAGCTTTTTTGCGATTGTATTGAAATGTATAGGTTAATATGATATATTTATTTTGAAACAAGTATTATGAGGTGTTCTATGAGAATCAAGGTTTTTGCAATTATAATGATACTAATAACTTTAACAGGTTGTACGGGAGGAAAAAATATGAACAATTCATCATCTGATATAAATATATTGGATAACAGCGCAGAAAACAGCGAGGTTATTTCTTCGGCTGCATCGGGACAGCAAAGCTCTTCTGATGCATCTCAGGACAGCGCCTCGGATAATAAAGTGTCGGATACCTCTTCAGGCGCAGCTTCAAGCACTGCCCCAACTCAGCCAAGTGTTGATTACGGTGATGTAAAGCCTGTTGCATATAACCCCTCAACATCATTGACGGGAAGTATACAAATTAATTTGAATCAAATTATAAATTCAAATATAATAGGCCCCGGTGTAAACTTTGACTTTTCCTGTATGGTGCCTGTCAATCTTGAAACAGGCGCAGAGTGGGAAAATGTAAGAAGTCAGCACATTCCTTATACTTTCAAATTAACCGAAAAAGAAGCTAAAAAAGAATGGGATAACTATTTCAAGCTTATTGACTTTATGGATTTCAAATATGTCAGAATGAGTGTTTCCATAAGCCAATGGGAGCCTGTGAATGACAATAATGATCCCCATAATACAGATTTTAAAAACGGCTTTGTTTTTTCTCCCGGTTATGAAAAAAAGCATCCCGAGGTAAGCAAGAACAATTTTCTCTATATGGAAGCTATGTATAAGATTTTAGACCATTTTGAGAAAACAGGCAAATACGTAGTTCTTGCAAACTGGGACCGAGGCGGCGGAGAATACTGTCCCGACGGTCAAAACTGGCTTTCTCTTAAAAAGCCTGACGGCTCAGATTACGGCCTTTCGGACCGCGACAGGCTGTATGTTACCGATTTGGAAGAGTATACAGAGTCAATGGCGGCAATTATGTATCACTTAAAAGTAGAAAAGGGATATAACTGTGTAAAGGGAATATCCTTCTGGAATGAGCCTGAGGGACTTATTGATTATGAAAACGTATTGGCAAGCGTATACAATTCTCTCGGCGCACAGCTTCGCCGTTTGGGAATAAGAGATAAGGTGCTTATTCAAGCTTTCGACGGCGCAACCTTCTGGAACAATGAAAAGGGCTGGGTAGATGACCAGGTAAGCCGTCTGATTTCAAAATGCGGAGATAATATGGATATTATCTCGCTTCACGACTATTTTTCCCGAATGGATTATCTCAAAAATACGCCCGACGGAATAACACACGGAACTCTTTCGGATTTTCAGCTGCCAAGACTCATTAATCCTGCCGTTACACAGGCAAAAGCAGACGGCAAGGACAGAATTGTCGTTATGGGAGAGCTGGGTACCTTTGCTTTCGGCGGAAACGTAGAGACAAGAGATAAAAACTATAAGCTTCAGCTTCACAATGCAGAGGCAATAATTTCGGGACTTAACAATGGAGTTAAAGCTTTCGGAAACTGGATATATAATCTTGTATATCACAAGTATTATGCTATGTTAGATGTGGGAAAAAATCGTTTTAATGAAAGAGAATTTTCTCCCGACGATATAAACTATTACCCCACCTCTCTTTACACAAAGTACATTAAAAGCGGCTCAGATGTTGTAAAAACAAGCGTAAGCGGCTTGAAGGATTCAAACGGACAGAGAGTTCACTGTGTAACTGTTAAAAAGGGCGACGATGTAACAGTGCTTCTTGTAAACGATGCCTCCAGGGCGGCATCGGTGAAATTGCAGGGCTTGCCTTCAAAAACCTTTTATCATCATTATGTATATAACGGCAAGACAGACAGAATTTACCCCGGTATAAATTACGAGCCTGCTAAAAATAATGAAATTTTTCTACGCCCGCAAAGTATAACGGTTTTGACAACTTATTCCTACGGCACACAGACAGTAAGATAATTTAGGTGTTGTTATATGAAAAATAAAGCTTTTATAAAAATAACAGCTATAGGACTTTTATTTTTTATGTTTATGGGAGGAGTAAGTGCGACACTTTCTGATGAAGGCGTTTTAGCTGAAAATACCGTTGATTACGGTGATGTAACTCCCGTTGAATATAATCCCGACACCTCTTTGACAGGAAGTATTGAAATTGATTTAAATCAAGTTATAAATTCAAATATAATAGGCCCCGGTGTCAATTTTGATTTTTGCTCGACTATTCCCATCAATCTTGAAACAGGCGAAGAATGGATAGGAATACACAGTCAGCACATTCCCTATACAACCCATTTGTCTGAAAGTGAAGCAAAAAAAGAGTGGGACAACTATTTTCAGCTTGTTGACTTTATGGATTTCAAATATGTCAGAATGAGTGTTTCTATCAGTATGTGGGAGCCTGTAAATGACAACAACGACTCTCAGAATACAGATTTTGAAAACGGCTTTGTTTTTTCTGACGGCTATGAAGAAAATCACCCCGAGGTAAGAAAGAACAATTTTCTCTATATGGAAGCTATGTATAAAATCTTAGACCATTTTGAGAAAACGGGCAAATACGTAGTGCTTGCAAACTGGGACCGCGGCGGCGGAGCTTTCTGTCCCGACGGCAAAAACTGGCTTGCTCAGAAAAAGCCTGACGGCTCTGATTACAGTATGTCAGACCGTGACAGGCTGTATGTTACCGATTTAGAAGAATATACAGAGTCAATAGCGGCAATTATGTATCACTTAAAAGTGGAAAAGGGCTATAACTGTGTAAAGGGAATATCCTTCTGGAATGAGCCTGAGCATCTTATTGACTACGAAAACGTGCTTACAAGTGTATACAATTCTCTCGGCGGACATTTTCGCCGTTTGGGAATAAGAGATAAGGTGCTTATTCAAGCCTATGACGGCTCAACCTTCTGGAACAATGAAAAGGGCTGGGTAGATGATCAGGTAAGCCGTATGATTTCAAAGTGCGGAGATAATATGGATATTATCGCTATTCACGATTATTTTTCAAGAATGGATTCTCTTAAAAATACACCTGATGGCGTAACTCACGGAACTCTTTCGGAATTTCAGCTGCCAAGACTCATTAAGCCTGCCGTTACACAGGCAACCTCAGACGGCAAGGAGAGAATTGTCGTTATGGGAGAGCTTGGTACCTTTGCCTTTGGCGGAAAAGATGAAACCACACAGAAGAACTATAAGCTTCAGCTTCACAATGCAGAGGCAATAATTATGGGACTTAACAACGGAGTTAAGGGCTTTGGAAACTGGGTATATAATCTTGTATATCACAAGTATTATGCTATGTTAGAGGTGGGAAAAAACCAGTACAGAGAATTTACCCCCGACGATACAAACTATTATCCCACATCTCTTTACACAAAGTACATTAAAAGCGGCTCAGACGTTGTAGAAACAAGCGTAAGCGGTTTAAGTGACTCAGACGGACAAAGGGTTCACTGTGTAAGTGTTAAAAAGGACAACGATATAACAGTGCTTCTTGTAAATGATGCTTCAACTCCTGCAGCGGTAAAATTGCAGGGCTTGCCCGAAAAAACCTTTTATCAGCATTACGTACAGGACGGCAAAACAGACAGAATTTACCCCGGTGTAAATTACGAGCCTGCCAAAAACAATGAAATTTGCCTACGTCCGCAGAGTATAACGGTTCTTACAACCTATTCCTACGGTACACAGACAGTAAGAGAAACACAAGAGGAAATCCGCTTTAAAGACCAAGACCTCAAGGCCTACTATAATTTTGAAATAGGCTCTCAAATGGGTATGGATATATCGGGCAACAACAATTCTCTTGTTTCGACTAAAAGCAAGCCTGTTCAGATTAGCACAGATAATACAGACTTAAAGCTTGGTAAGGCGGCAAAATTCAATGCTCAATCAGCTCTTATGCCCTTAGGCGCCGCCTATGACCAAATGGATTTTATTGATAATCTTGACGAATATACCTTATCTATGTTTTTCCAAAACACAAAAGAGTGTGCAGGCGGAATATTGTTTAACAATAAATATCTGAATGATGAGGGTATTCGTGTTTCTGTAAAGAAAGGCACTGTAACAGAAGAAGCAGAGCTTTGGCTTGATTACAGCTATATAAATTCTGTAGGAAGTACTCAAAACTTTTTGCAGTGTGTTAAGCTTATCCCCGCCGTTTCGGGAGAGACAGACCAAAGCTGGCATCACGTTGCTCTTGTAGTAAATAAAAAAGCTAATTCCATTAAGCTGTATTTTGACGGTATTGCGGTGCATGAAAACCGTAATTTGCAAAAATTACTTGCAGACAGTCAAAAGTACCCCGCTTCTTTTGGAGCTATGATTGACCCCAGAGGTCCCGCGTCCAGCTATCGCTTTGACGGCGCCTTGGACGAAATTCGAGTTTATAGCTTTGCGGCAAATAATGAAGAAGTGGCTATATTGAGCCAAAACGGTCTGCTAACGCACCTTTTCGGAGATGCAAATGATGACGGAGAGCTAAACGTGCTTGATGCCGTACAGCTGAGAAATTATTTGTTGAATGCGCTTTGGACATCAGACAGTGTCGTTATAAGCTTCGATATAGACAACAACAGAGTAATAGATATTTTTGATTTGTGTATCATTAAAGACTTGATTTTAGATTAATATTTAAACAGACGCAGTGTTCTGAAGAGTACTGCGCCTGTTTTTTGTTCTATATGAATTGCAATCTTGAGATTGCATGAATTGCAAAGCAACGCAGCGATATAAATCCCTTACGGGATTTGCGATATACGCTGATGCGTGCGATATGCTTTTTTCAAAAGCGCGATATGCCCTTCGGGCGTGAAATAGGATTTATATCATATCGAGTTTTGAGTGAAGCGAGAAACATATCGATTTTACGGTAGTAAAAATATCGAGCAGACTTTAGTCTGCATATCGACTGATTTTTTAGCTTTCTAAAGAGAAAGGACTGTATGCCCACGCAGTGAGGGAAGCTCTCCTTTGTCGGTATTGATTTGTCGCACCTCAATATTCGGTATACGTAGAAGTATTCCTTCTTCGGTGGCAAGTATTTCTATCTCATCATCCTTGTTTAATCTGAATACCCGCCTGAACTCCTTGGGAAGAGTTACTCTTCCTAAGGCGTCTACTTTTCTTAATATGCCGATTTGTGTCATAATGATTACTCCTTTATATTCGACTAATAGCAGGATATTTCTGCTATATGTTTATATTATATCTTATAAAAGAAAGAAATTTGTCGATTTATGGTACTATTTCAGAAAAATTATCGACAGCTTTCGACACAGAGCAAAAAAGAAGCCGACTATCATTTAGTTGGCTTCTTAATTTTAATTTAAATTTTTAATGTACGCATCAATCAAGTCTACAATACCTAACCTCTGTTTTGGGGTCAGAGTATCAAGCTTTTTTGTAATATCGTCATAAACACAATTTTTGCCGGCTTCAATTTCCCCGCTGAGAATAAAGTCTGCAGAAGCATCCAAAGCATTAACAAGCTTGATAAACAAACTCAGACTTGGAAATTTTGCCCCACGTTCAATATCAGAAATATACGTTGTGCTGATATCCACTTTCTCAGCTAATTGCTCTTGAGTAAGCTTAGCTTTGTTTCTTGCTTTACGCAAACGGGAACCGATTGCCGCCTTATCCATCTTTGTATCTCCTTCACAAATAGCAGTATACTTATATAAATAGTATAAGTTTTTAAAAGCTGTTGCGGAATAAACTATTATTCTAACATTCTACTATTCGTAGAAGAAAATGCATATTTTGTGAGTTGAGGTGGCAATTCATAGCGTTGCTTTGCAACGCAGCGATATAAATCCCTTACGGGATTTGCGATATACGCTGATGCGTGCGATATGCTTTTTTTCAAAAGCGCGATATGCCCTTCGGGCGTGAAATAGGATTTATATCATATCGAGTTTTGAGCGTAGCGAAAAACATATCGATTTTACGGTAGTAAAAATATCGAGCAGACGTTAGTCTGCATATCGACAAGAAGGGGATGTAAAAAAAGCGCAGAGCGCATAAAACAAGTAAATAAAAGGATTATATACTATCATCTCTTGAAAGAAAGAGCAAAATTTAACAAAAACATCTTTTTGCTAATTCTTTTAAGAAATATACGTTTTATGTTATCTGCCAAATTCGCCCTTGACGTACCTCTGTACGCCGTCGGGTAACCGCCGACAAGGCTTTGTCGGCGCGAAATTGACAGATTCTGCACCTTTTTTCCTATCCCCTAAAAATAGGCTGTAAAAAACTTTTGTTTTTTACAGCTTCTTCTTTACTTATTAAGAATTTCATCAGAAAAAACCGATGCGGTAATCAATTTTTCCGGTGCAATATCTAAAGCATCGGCAATATTATATAACACATTCAGTGAAAAGCCGTATGCCATATTCGGGGCCTCTATATTACTCAGCAACGAACGGCTTATATTTGCCTTTTCTGCAAGCTTCTCCTGTGATAAGCCTCTGATTCTGCGAAGCGTTGATATGGCAATACCGAGCTGGATAAAACGGTCTCGGTTTTTATAATCAACATCCTTTCCCATGAAACCTATCCTCTTTTCCACAAGTATTTTTTATAATTATAATTATTATAAATATTATACTTTTTAATAGCTTTTCTTTCAGTGTTTTTATATCAGCACTTGATTTTATTAGTCAGCGAATATATAATATTATTTGACGTTTGCGTTAATTTATCAGCGAATAATTACAATAAAAAATATATTTTGAGGTGATGTTATGGAATGTGAAAATCGTTTTTTGCGTGTATCAGAACAATGGGAAGTATAGTCTTGAAAAAATAAGCATAGATATTTCGGGAATGTGTAAGGAATGTATATATGTGAGTATGGATAAAAAGCTTTTGCTTGAAGAAAAACTAAAGCTTTTGAAAAAGTATGAGAAGGATACTTAATATAATGAATTGCAAATCAATCTTTTGCTAAATTTATTATTTCTTTCCCTTGCTTTTTGGCGTATTCTATTGTTTTTGAGGCTCCGCCGCCTTTTTTCTCAATGTAACAGATAATCAAATCTGCCCTGTCAACCATTTCCCGATTACGTGCTTGTATTGCCGCTTTCGGATGTACCCTTGCGCAAGCTATTTCCACATCAGTATAATATCTATGAAAAGCTTCTTTATTATTGCTATATTCCGCCGTCAGATACGGAAGAACTAACACAAGTGAGCTGTTGATGTCCCCGTATCTTTTTTGCGCTCGCAGCACAGACGAAGAGGCAAACTGGTCAAAATCCCCGTTTCTTCCCACAAGAAATTAGATATATTCCTTTTCTTTAATAAGCTTTCCTATTTTCTCTTCAAGTAAATTTTCCACTTTAATCAGATTGTTTATGTGCCTGTGTCCAAAAAACGCAACTGTAAAAAAATTAAACATTAAACCTCACTCTCCAAGCATTTGTGTTTTAAAGGTATATTTATTGCTGTTTTACAAATAATTTGATTTATAAAACATATAATATTTGATTATAACATATTATATATTATTAAACAACTAAAATAAACATATATTTCTGGAATAGTTTACCCTATCAATACACTAAAATATAACATAGAGAGGTGTAAACGATATGGACAGAAATTTTATCAGAAACAGAATCACACAGTTGCGTCTTAAAAAGGGTGTATCTGAATATCAAATGAGTTATGACCTCGGTCATAGCAGAGGTTATATCTACAACATATCTTCAGGTAAATGCTTGCCTCCTATGGCAGAGTTTCTTGAAATATGTAACTATTTTGAAATTACTCCCAGTCAGTTTTTTGATTCTTCCATTGAAAACCCTGCTTTGCTTCAAAGCGCAATTGATGAATTGAGAAAGCTTAACGATGATGATATGATGCTTATTATCGGTCATATCCGCCGTTTGACAAAAGAACAAAGATAAAGAAAGCCGTGATTTTTCACGGCTTTCTTTTCGGCACTATATGAATTGCAATCTTGAGATTGCATGAATTGAAAGCAAAAGCTTTCATGAATTGCCAGCGGCATGAATTGTGACTTCGGCACATTGTTGTAATGAATTGCAGAGCAATTCAATTCATGGAGCGAAGCGAGAATTCACAGCGTTGCTTTGCAACGCAGCGATATAAATCCCTTACGGGATTTGCGATATGTTGCAGAGCAACTCGATATGCTTTTTTCAAAAGCGCGATATGCCCTTCGGGCGTGAAATAGGATTTATATCATATCGCAATCGACCTGAAAGGGCGATTATATCGCATTTGAGCATAAGCGAAAATATATCGCATTTGCAAAGCAAATATATCGCCTAACAGACAAAAAGCAAGAACGGTTTTCGTTCTTGCTTTTTTCTGTTATCCTGTTTGGGTGTCGGAGTAGACTGAGTAAATCAGGTCCCAGGTAATAGGACCTACTATTCCGTCGGCATTAAGTCCAAACAGCGTTTCAAAGGCTATGACTGAGTTTTCCGTTTCCACTCCGTAAAAGCTGTTTATCGGCGGGGCGGGGATTTCAGTATAAACGTTTGCTATTCCTGCAAGCCATTCCTGTAGCTGACGTACATATTCGCCGCTGCTGCCACGCACTAAAAATGTACCTGGGGGCAACAAAAGGGGAGGAGTGTCGGCATTTTCTTTAATCTGCGGCTGAATTGCCGTAAAAGCGTCATATAGCTGATTCCAGGTAAGTCTGCCCACTATTCCGTCGGGAGCAAGACCAAAAAACTGCTGAAAAGCTTTGACTGCGCTTGTGGTAGAGGCATCAAAGCTGCCTGTTATCTGCACAGGCTGTAAATCGGGATAAAAAAAGGATAAAGTATCAAGATAATACTGAATAAGCTTTATTTCGTCTCCGCTGTCGCCCTCTCTCAGCACACCGGGGAAATCGCTTGAAACGTCGGAAACCTGAAGCCCCTCAGAATCAAGCTCGTTAAGTCTTTTAACACCCGAATAGATACTGGAGATTTTATACCAGGTGTTTTTGCCTACTATTCCGTCGGGGGCAAGATTGAAAATCTCTTGAAATTTAAGAACGGCAGCGCTTGTGCTTTCATCAAAAACACCGTCTGTAGAGCTTATTTTGGGGATTGCAGGGTAGTTTTCGGATATTCTGTTAAGCTGTACCTGAATTGTGCGCACATCGTTTCCGATTGCGCCTAAGCGCAAGGGCCTGCCCGGATAGCTTTCCGTCGAGGCTCGTACAGGCGCATCTGTTTCTATTACGATATCGTTGCCGTAATAGTTTTGCAAAATCTGATAGGGCAGAAGCCCGTCATTTGCAAGAGATACAGAGCCCCATTGGGAAAGTCCCTCACAGGTAGAGGTTGTGCCGTTGCAGTACTGGGCAAAAAGAGGCTCGATATTATTACCTCGTCTTATAAAGTTGTCGAAAATGTCGTCGACTATTCGGCTTACATTTTCAAATATATCTCTGCCGTTTACAAAGGATTGGTCTGTGGCGGTAGAATTGGTTATATCAAAATTATATCCTCGGGAACGGTAATATTCTGTATAAACACGGTTGAGTGCAAAGGAAATCTGCGCTAAAATGTTGGCTCTGATGGCATTTTCGGGCCAGGTGGGATAAATTTCACTTGAAGCAACATTTTTAATGTACTCATCAAAGGGTACGGTAACGTTTGGCGCATCCGAATCGGGAGGACCTAAATGCACCGTTATTGTTTCGGGAATATAGGGAAAGCCTTGTGGCATTTGCAATCAATCCTTTCAGCTGTTTGTAAGGGGATTTTCGGGAGTTATAAACTCTAAATCTGTTTTTCCGTTGTTCCCTATGGGCAGAGGAATCATATTTACAGGCACATAGGCTGTCTGTCCGCCGTATACCTGCATACCGATATTTACAATATCGTAGTACCCCGACTTGCTTATTCTTGCATTATAAACCTCGTAGGGAATAATGTCGCTCGGCAAGGCAGTTAGCTTTCTGTTGGGAGCAGGCAGTGGAATTTTCGGGGTAACACCCGAAATGTCGGTAGTTACAACCTTGTTGAAAACCTCCGCTCCGTTTTCTCTGCGGCTTACTGTTACAACTGCATCTTTTACAGGAGAAGTCTGATTTCCCGAGGTTACAAAGAAATATATATATCCCATATCGTCAAGGGGCGCAGTTGTCTGCGGAGCAAACTGCGACTGTTCGTCTTCGGGAGTGAGAGGATAGAGAGGCTCTGTACCCTCTTGCTCGGGAGTAAGCTCGGCAGGGTTGCTCAAATTGGGATTTGGAATAGGAGAAGGTGTCGGAGTCGGGGAAACAGGATTTGGCATAGGAGCAGGAGAAGGGTATGGCACTTGAGGATTTGGAATAGGGGGAATAGCAACATCTTGTTGTTTTGACCTTGTATCACTAACAATATCTTGTGGTTTTGTTCTATAAGGACGGTTTTCAAAAACGGGGGAAGTCTTATCCCAATTAAGCGCAGACAGGAAAATATCGGTAGTTGCTTTTTCGTAGTCTTTTCCTTTAAGACGGGAAGCTTCTTTCATCTTTTGGTGCTGTTCTTCTAAGTAATCGTCTATGCTTTTAAGAATTTGTTCGTTGTCGTGCTGTCTTGGGAAGGGACAGGAGCTTTGATAAAGGCTTTGGTCGGTTACGGGGTCCATTTCCTCAAAGGAGAGAGAGTCTTGCTGCTGCAAGGGCTGTTGAGGAGTAGCAGATTGTTGGGGTTCTCCGTAAAGGCTTTGGTCGGTTACGGGGTCCATTTGTTCAAAGGACAAGCCTTGCTGTGCTTCGAAAACAGGAATGGCTTTTTCTTCAACGGCATCTTCACAGCAAGGAGCGTCAGGCACAGCGGGAGTTTTATATGATGGGGGAGCTTCATTGACAGGGGGCTGAGGGGTTTCTTGAGGCAGAGTGCTTCTTTTTTGCATTTCCATTAGTTCTTTTATATATTTTTCCATAGAGCTTTTATTTGTATAATCCAAGAAATCAAGTCCTTTCTTACGGGATAATGTTCGTATCAGTATATGCAAAAGCCTACAAGAATATGAATTTTGTTTCACGTGAAACAAAAGCGGTAAAATGTTTCACGTGAAACACTAAATTTTGCTTTACTTAGAGAGTTGATTGTGATATAATAATCGGGTAAAAATTTATCTTCAAAGGGAATAGAAAAAGGCAGATAACATAAAACATACTGTTTTTTGAAAGGCTTTTAAGCGTTTCAAAAACTACAATTATTTCATTATATAGGGGTGGATTATGGGGAAAATAATTGCAGTAGCAAATCAAAAAGGCGGTGTGGGTAAAACTACAACGGCGGTAAATCTTGCGGCGGCTATCGGCGCTTGCGGAAAAAAAGCCTTGTTGGTGGACATCGACCCTCAGGCAAACGCTACAAGCGGTTGCGGTTTGCGTAAAAAAGAAATTAAAAAATCCTCCTATGAATGTCTTATCGGAGAGGCTTATGCACAGGATTGCATTGTTAAGACAGCAAGTAAAAACCTTGATATTCTGCCTGCTCAGATGACTTTGGCAGGGGCGGAGATAGAGCTTGTAGAGCTTTCCAACCGTGAAGGACGGCTAAGGGCGGCACTTTCGGAGGTGCGTGGAAATTACGATTTTATATTCATTGATTGTCCTCCCTCCTTGGGTCTTTTAACCTTAAACGCTCTTTGTGCGGCAGACAGCGTGCTTATGCCCATTCAATGCGAATACTATGCTTTGGAGGGACTTTCTCAGCTTACCAATACTGTTAAGCAGGTTAAAATGCGATATAACCCTTATATTGACATCGAAGGCGTGCTTCTGACTATGTATGACGGAAGACTTAACCTTACTATACAGGCGGCAAACGAGGTTAAAAAGTTCTTCCCAAACAAAGTCTTTAAGACAGCAATCCCCCGTAACGTAAGGCTTTCCGAGGCTCCCAGCTACGGACAGCCCATAACCGATTACGATAAAAGGTCTAAAGGAGCTATTGCTTATACAGAGCTTGCCAAGGAAATAATCAAAAAAAATAAAAAGGAACGGTTTGACAAATGAAAAAAGGTTTAGGACGTGGACTTGGCTCACTTTTTGACGATAACGAGCTTGATTTATCGTTAGCGCAAAGCCGAGAAATGACAGAATTTGTCAGAATTACACAGGTAGAGCCGGACAAAAATCAGCCAAGAAAAAATTTCGATGAGGAAAAGCTCAACGAGCTTGCAGAATCTATAAAAGAGCACGGCATAATTCAGCCGATAATAGTGCACCGCCTTGAAAACGGCAGACTTTGTATAATTGCAGGTGAGCGCCGTTGGAGAGCCGCAAGGCTTGCAGGGCTTGAGGAAGTGCCTGTAATTGTGCGTGATTATGACGAGCAAAAGGTCAGAGAGGTTGCGCTTATAGAAAATCTGCAAAGAGAGGACTTAAATCCAGTAGAAGAGGCAAACGGATATAAGTCTTTGATGGACAGCTACAAGCTTACACAGGAGCAAATTGCCGCAAAGGTGGGAAAGAGCAGACCTGTTATTGCCAATGCGCTGAGACTTTTAAATCTTCCCGGCGCTATTTTGGGAATGCTTGAAAGCGACGAGATTACAGCGGGACACGCAAGAGCGTTGTTGTCCTTTGAAAATGCGGAGGAAGCTGAAAACGTGGCACGCCGTATTGTGAAGGAAGAGCTTACTGTAAGACAGGTAGAGAATTTAGCTAAGGCAAAGCCCTCACAAAAGCAAGAGGAGAAAAACGAGCTTATTTCAAAGGGAGATTTACTCATTTTGAAAAAACAGATAGAGGAAGCCCTGGGAAGAAAGGTTAAAATAAATATAGGCGCAAATAAGGGTAAGGTAGAAATTGAATTTTACGGCAGTGAGGACTTAAATTCCCTTATTTCAAAGCTTGCAGGGGAAATATATTAAAGGATTAGAGGCATTATGAAATTTAATTTTTTTAAGAAATCACAGGATGCGCCACCCGGCGGAACGGTGAGACATTTTTGGCTCTATGCACTTATTTTGTTTTCCTTTGCTTTGGCGCTTATGATGATTGGACAGTATTTGCAGACTCAGGAGTTAAAGCAGGTACAGTCATCATTACAGATTGAGGAGCAAGAGGGACAAAACAAGGTTTCAGCCTTGCAGACGGTACAACAGCTTAACAAGGAGCTTTCAAGCCAAGTGGCTCAGCTCAATGAACAGCTTGCCGAGGCTAAGGGTGATATTGCTTCTGCTCAATACGATATAAGTGTTTTAGAGAAAAAAATAGAGCAAATGTCATTGATTATAGAGGCTCAGAACCTTTACTATTCGGGAAAATACTGGGACGGCAAGCAAAAGCTTAAGGAGCTTCCCGAGGAAGAGGTTTTAGAGGATTTAGTTGAATTATATCAGACCGTTAAAAAAAGATTAAGATAAAAATTTATTTTGAAGGGACTTTTTAAAAATGTTGGACATCAAATTTATAAGAGAAAATGCAGAGCTTGTAAAGAAAGGAATGGAGAGCCGAAACAAAGATGTGGATATAGACGCTCTTATAGCTCTTGATGATAAAAGAAGAGAGCTTATCAGCCTTACAGAAACAAAAAAGGCTGAGCAAAACAAGGCTACAAAGGAAATTCCTATGCTAAAGAAGGAGGGAAAGGATACAAGCGAAGTTTTTGCAAAAATGAAGCAGCTTTCCGATGAAATCAAGGAAATAGATGCACAACTAAAAGAAATTACAGATAATTTAAACGCAGAGCTTTTAACACTTCCCAACGTGCCTCACGCAAGCGTACCTTTCGGAAAGGACGACAGCGACAACGTAGAACAGCGCCGTTTCGGAGAACCCAGAAAATTTGATTTTGAGCCTAAGGCTCATTGGGATATCGGCAAAAACTTGGGAATACTTGACCCCGAAAGAGCAGGAAAGATTACAGGCGCTCGTTTCCATATCTACAAGGGCTTAGGCGCAAGACTTGAGAGAGCAGTTATAAGCTTTTATCTTGACACTCACACCAAGAGAGGCTATACCGAGATTTTTCCGCCCTTTATGGTAAACAGAACATCTATGACAGGTACAGGACAGCTTCCCAAATTCGAGGAAGATGCTTTCAAAGTAGCTAATACAGACTATTTCTTAATTCCCACAGCGGAAGTGCCTGTTACCAATATGCACGCTCAGGAAATTTTAGAGGGCTCACAGCTTCCCTATAAATATTGCGCTTATTCCGCTTGCTTCAGAGCAGAGGCAGGAAGCGCAGGCAGAGATACAAGAGGACTTATCCGTCAGCATCAGTTCAATAAGGTTGAGCTTGTTAAGTTTGCAGACCCCGAAAACTCCTACGATGAGCTTGAAAAGCTGACAAATGATGCAGAATATGTTTTACAGCAGCTGGGACTTCCCTACAGAGTAGTGCTTTTATGCTCAGGGGATATGGGCTTCTCCTCTGCAAAGACCTATGATATTGAGGTTTGGATGCCTTCCTATAACAGATATGTAGAGATTTCAAGCTGTTCTAACTTTGAAGATTTCCAGGCAAGAAGAGCAGGAATCCGCTTTAAAAACGATATTAAGGACAAGGCAAAGCTTGTTCATACTCTTAACGGCTCAGGTGTTGCAATAGGCAGAACTGTTGCGGCAATTCTGGAAAACTTCCAGAACCAAGACGGAACTGTTACAATTCCTGAGGTTTTAGTTCCCTATATGGGCGTTGACTGCATAAAATAATGTATAAGCAGTTAAAAAGCTTAGGGGAGTCGGATTTAATTCGGTTTTGTATGCCCGGACATAAAGGTAAAAATACAGGAAGCATTTTTGACAGCGTAAATAAATACGATTTTACTGAAATAGAGCCTACGGATAATCTCTTTGCTCCCGAAGGTATAATTAAGCTATCAGAGGAGAAGGCGGCGGAGCTTTTTAAAAGCAAAATAAGCGCTTACAGCGCTTGCGGTGCAACTCCTCTTGTAAAAGCAAGTCTTTATCTTGCCTGTAAAAATAAAAATGTTTTAGCTATGAGAGGCTCCCATATGAGCTTCTTTGACGGCGCCGCCTTGTGCCGCTGTAAAGTTGAGTACCTTTACCCCGAGCTAAACGGCGGAGTTTCAATGCCTCCGACCCCTTATGAGATAGAAAAAAAGCTTGAAAAAAAGAAATTTGAAGCTCTCTTTATAACAAGCCCCAACTATTACGGAGTAACAGCGGATATAGAGGGAATAGCAAAAGCTTGCAAAAAATACGGAGTTATTTTAATTGTAGATAATTCCCACGGCGCTCATTTGAGATTTATTGACGGCGGAAAAAATCATCCGCTTGCCTTGGGTGCTGATTTGGTTATAGACTCTGTCCACAAAACCTTACCTGTTTTGACAGGGGGCGCAATTTTACACTCTAACGCAGATTTTACAAGAGCGCAGATAAAAAGGGCAATTTCTCTTTTTGCTTCCACAAGCCCCTCGTATCTTGTTTTAAACTCTATTGACTGTGCCCTTGAAATGTGCCGACAAAACGAGAATTTATTTGACTTAGCGGCAAAAAGGGTAGCTGATTTTAAAATAAGGCTGAAAAATGAAGGCTTTTTCATTTTAGAGAGCGAGCCTATGAGAATAACTCTTAAGCTTTGCCAAAATCAGCTTGATGCAAGAGAGATTAACAGGCAGCTTTTAGAGCGTTACAATATAGCCTGTGAAATGGCTGACAGAGATAACCTTGTTTTGATTATGTCCCCCTTTGACAGCGACGAGGATTTAGAAAAGCTGTTTAATGCTTTGTGTCAGCTTAAAAAGGAAAAAATTGGAAAACCAAAGCCTCTTTTAAGGCAAATACCTTGCGCACAGGCACTTATGGAGCCATATCAGACTCTTTTTGCTCAGACACGGGAAACAGAGCTTAAGGAGGCAGAGGGAAAAATCTGCGCAAGCCATATAAATATATGCCCGCCCTGTATACCCATAGTGGCAGCAGGAGAGCTTATAACAAAGGAAATTATTGATTTTATTACTGAAAATACCGATATTACTACAATAAGCATTATAGAGGAGAATTGTGACAATGAAACTTATAATGGCAATAGTTAATAATGACGACAGCTCAATGGTGCAAAAGGAGCTTACAAAATCGGGCTTTGCCGCAACAAAGCTTGCTACAACAGGCGGCTTTCTTTCCAGCGGTAATACCACCTATATAGTAGGTGTGGACGATATTGACGTTGAAAGAGTTATGAGTATTTTTTCCCGTTTTTCAAAAAAGAGAAACGCTCCCGTTTCTGTGCCTACCGAATACGGCTCTGTAGGAATGCCTACTGAGGTAAGTGTAGGCGGCGCAACTGTTTTTGTGCTCAACGTTGAAAGATTTGAAAAGCTGTAAATCAGCGTTTTTAATGAATTACTGCGTAATTCAATTCACGGAGCGAAGCGAGAATTCATGGTGAAAACCAATTCATGATGCAAAGCATCAATTCATTTATTTTTATGAATTGCAATCTTGCGATTGCATGAATTGAAAGTAAATACTTTCATGAATTGCCAATGGCATGAATTGTGCTAAAGCACATTTGTAATGCGTTACTGCGTAACGCAAAAGAGCTAAATAAGCACATTACAATCAATAAATAAGGAAGTGTTACGGTGGTTTCTAAAGTAAGCAGTATCGGACTTTCGGGAATAGACGGCTTTGTTGTTGAGGTAGAGGCAGACGTTTCTACCGGACTTCCCGTATTTGATATTGTAGGCTTGCCCGACAATGCGGTAAAAGAGGCAAAGGAAAGAGTGCGTGCTGCCGCTAAAAACTGCGGCTTCGAGCTTCCTAATGACAGAATAACCGTTAACCTTGCCCCTGCTGACACTAAAAAGGAAGGCTCTGTTTTTGACCTTCCTATTTTACTTTGTGTGCTTAAGGCGGCAGGCTGTATAAACGTTGATTTAAGCGGCTGTATTTTTGCAGGCGAGCTTTCTCTTGACGGTAAAATAAGAGCTACAACAGGTATTTTGCCAACTGTTCTTGCCGCTAAAGAGGCAGGCTTTAAAAAGATTTTCGTGCCCGTTTCCAATGTACAGGAAGCGGCGGTTGTGGAAAATGTGGATATTTATCCCGTTTTTGATGTGGTACAGCTTCTTGAGCATCTCTCAGGCAGAGAGCTTATTTCTTCTGCGCCCTGTTCCTTGGAGAATATACAAAAAGAGCATAGCTCTGAGCTTTTGGATTTTGCCGACGTATGCGGACAGGAGCAGGCAAAAAGAGCCTTGGAAATAGCTGCCGCAGGCGCTCATAATATTTTGCTTATAGGAAGCCCCGGCGCAGGTAAAAGTATGCTGGCAAAAAGATTGCCCTCTATTTTACCTCCGATGTCAATAGAGGAAGCCATTGAAACTACAAAAATCTATTCTGTGGCGGGTCTTATGCCAAAGGAAACCTCTCTTTTGTTGGACAGACCCTTCAGAGCGCCGCATCATACCGCTTCTAAGGTCGGTCTTTCGGGCGGCGGCAAAACACCCAAGCCGGGAGAAATCTCCCTTGCCCATAACGGCGTTTTGTTTTTGGACGAGCTTCCCGAATTCCCCAAAAGTATTATGGAGGTTATGCGTCAGCCCTTAGAGGACAACAAGGTAACTATTTCAAGAATAAATTCAACTCTTACCTTTCCCTGCTCCATAATGCTCGTCTGCGCTATGAACCCTTGCCGTTGCGGATATTACGGTCATCCTACAAAGGAATGTCGTTGCTCTCAAAGCTCGGTGACCCAATATCTTTCTAAAATATCGGGACCTCTTTTGGACAGAATAGATTTACATATAGAAGTTCCGCCCGTTGAGTTTGAAGAGCTCAACAAAAAGGACGAAAAAGCCGAAACCTCGGCACAAATACGTGAAAGAGTAGAAAAAGCGAGAGAAATTCAGCGAAAGAGATATAAAGAGTATAAGCTTCACAACAACGCACAGCTTCCCTCTGCACTTATGAAAGAGTTTTGCAAAATAGATAAGGATACAGAAACCTTTTTAAAGCTTGTATTTAATAAGCTGTCCCTTTCTGCAAGAGCTTATGACAGAATTTTAAAGGTTTCCCGAACAATAGCCGATTTGGAAGGGGAAGAAAGCATAAACGCCTCTCACGTATCGGAGGCTATAGTTTACCGTAGCCTTGACCGCAAATATTTTTCTCAATTAAGGTGATTTTTAATGAAAATAGATATGCACGTTCACACCTCACAAGCAAGTCTTTGCGCTTGTGTAGATGCAAAAGAAACAGTACAGATGTATAAAGATGCCGGCTATGACGGCATAGTTCTTACAAACCATTACAATATTTATCAGTTCCCTTTTTATGAAAACAGCCCTCACAAAACGGCTGAGAACTTTATTTGCGCTTATGAGAACGCAAAAGAAGAGGGGGACAAAATCGGGCTAAAAGTTCTGCTTGGATGCGAGCTTTCGTTTACAGATAGTAATAACGACTATCTTTTATACGGATTGGATTGTGATTTTATAGAATTTATAGCAGATAAGTTAAATGTCAGCTTTTCTGAGTTTTTGAAATACAAGCCCGAAAACACTCTCATATATCAGGCGCATCCATTCAGAAACCATATGAAAATTACACCTCCGCAGCTGCTTGACGGAATAGAGAGCTACAACGGAAATCCCCGCCACGATTCCAGAAACGAAATTGCAAAGGAGTGGGCAAAGAAATTTTCCTTAAAAACTGTATCAGGCTCTGATTTCCATCAGCCTGAGGATATCGCCATAGGCGGAATTGTTACGGAAAAGCTTATAAAAGACAACACTGATTTAATAGAGCTGTTAAAAAGTCAGGAATATGAGTTAATTAAAAAATAAAGGGGGTCTGCATATGAAGGCTGCTTATGCCACTTTAGGCTGTAAAGTCAATCAATATGAAACAGTGTGCATACAAAACGAGATGGAAGCCTTAGGCTTTGAAAGTGTCAGCTTTGAAGAGTATGCAGACGTTTATATTATAAATACCTGCTGTGTTACGGCAGAGGGTGAAAAAAAGTCAAGAAATATGATACGCAGAGCCAAAAAGAAAAACCCCGTGGCTTCAGTTGCAGTATGCGGCTGTTTTTCAGAAAAGGACGGGGGAAAGGCGGCGCTGTCCTGCGGTGCCGATATTGTTTTCGGCAGTGCTGACAAGGGTAAAATCCCCGAAAAGCTATGCCAATTTATAAAAAACAGACAAGGCTATATTTTTGATAAAAAAGTAACGCAATATCCCGAAATTGAACCGTTGACAGTTAAAGGCGGAGAAAGAACAAGGGCGACTGTAAAGGTTGAGGACGGCTGTAACAATTTTTGCTCCTACTGTATTATCCCTTACGTCAGAGGCCGTGTGCGTTCAAAAGAGCCTTTAGCTGTTATAAATGAAATAGAGGGTCTTGTAAAAAAAGGCTACTGCGAATTTGTCATAACAGGAATACATCTTGCTTCCTACGGAAAGGAAAGCGGAAAATACGAGCTTACCTCTTTAATTGAGCAGATTGCAAAAACAGACGGGGTTGAAAGAATACGCTTAGGCTCTCTTGAGCCGACCTATATAACAGAAGAAACGGCGAAAAGGCTTTCGAAAATAAAGGAGCTTTGTCCCCATTTTCATTTGTCCATGCAAAGCGGCTGCGACAAAACCTTAAAAGAAATGAACAGAAAGTATACCTCAGAGAGATTTTATGAGAGCGTTATTCTTTTGAGAAAATATTTTGACAATCCTGCAATCACTACGGATATACTTACAGGCTTTCCCAACGAGAGCGAGGAGGATTTCAAGGAGGGTGCAGAGTTTATAAAAAAAGTAGGCTTTGCACAGGCGCATATATTCCCTTATTCCATAAGAGAGGGTACTGTTGCGGCAAAGCTTGAAAATCAAGTGCCCGAAAGTGAAAAAGCAAAAAGAGTCAAGGCTTTAAGCGAGATAACCAACAAAAGCAGAGAGGACTTTTTAAAAACTCAGATTGGAAAAGAGCATAAAGTGCTTTTTGAGCAAAGAAAAGGTGAGTTTTTTGAAGGCTATGCAGAAAACTACGTTCCTGTTTATGTTAAATGTGAAAAAGAGCTTACAAACATTATTGCTTTGACAAAAATAGAAAAGCTCGAAAACGGAATTTGTTACGGGAAAATTGTCGAATTTTGAGAGTTGAAAAAATAAAAAAAGTATGTATAATAGAGTTGTATGTTTTTTAGGCGGAGGGCAATATGGATATTGATAGAAAAATAGAAGAACAAAAAGAGCATCCCGACAGCATAAGCTATAAAGAATATAAAAGCAAAAAAGGCACTAATGCGCCGATGAATCGAAGAAGAGTCAGAGTTAAGGTGAGAAAAAAGCGCAGAGTGTTAATTTCCAGAAATACAAGAAAGTACACCGTAAAGGAAAAGGTTCTTTTCGGCACTATTTTATTTTTGGGCTTTGCAGTAGGCGTAGAGCTTACAATTATTCTTCTTAAGGCTTTAAGCGCTGTAGACATTCCGATAGGGATTATAAATTAGGGAGGTTTTATTATGGATAAAAAGTTCGTAACTCTAAAAAAAATAATTGACGATAATTTTCTTGAAATTATTTTTACAGCAAAAGAGCCGGAAAACATTCATATTTACGCCAACGACATAAACCGTCCTGCCTTACAGCTTGTAGGATATTTTGAACACTTTGACAATAACAGAATTCAGGTTTTGGGAAAGGCTGAGCTTGCCTATATCGAAGAAATGGATAAGGCGCAAAGACCTGTCATTTTCGAAAAGCTTTGCCAGACTAAAATTCCTGCTATAATAGTTGCAAGAAGTATGGAAATCCCCCCCGAGCTTATTGAAGCTGTTAAAAACCACGGAGTTGCTCTTTTGAGAAGCAATGACACTACATCGGGACTTATGTCCTCTTTGATTTACTACTTAAGTACAGCCTTGGCGCCTTGTATTACAAGACACGGCGTTCTCGTAGAGGTTTACGGTGAGGGTATTTTCCTCACAGGTGACAGCGGCGTCGGAAAAAGCGAAACCGCAATAGAGCTTTTAAAAAGAGGCCACAGACTTATTGCTGACGATGCCGTGGAAATCCGCAGAGTTTCCAATAAAACTCTTGTAGGCTCTGCCCCCGAAATAATAAAATATTTCATTGAGCTCAGAGGTATCGGAATTGTAGACGTGCGCCGTCTTTTCGGTATCGGTGCCGTAAAGGAAACAGAAAAGCTCAATCTTGTTATAGAAATGGAGCCTTGGGACGAAACAAAGCAATACGACAGACTTGGTCTTGATGACCAGTTTACCGATATTCTCGGCATCAAGCTCCCCTCTCTGAAAATCCCCGTAAAGCCGGGTCGAAACTTAGCCGTTATTATCGAGGTTGCGGCTATGAACCTAAGACAGAAGAGATTAGGCTACAAAGCAGCGGAAGAGTTAAACCGCCGCTTAGAAGCCCAGTATAAATAAGGGATGTTAAAATTCCATATAATTCCCAAACTTCACCCTTGACGTACCACTGTACGTCGGCGGGTAACCCTACGGTGAAGTTTGAAAATTCTATGAAATTTTCCCTATCCCTTGAAACTTACTTAAAAATTCTGAAAAAATTTCCTGTTTCTTAATGGGCAAGGCTTTACCGAAATTTAAAAATTCTGAAAAATTTTCCCTATCCCTTGAAGTGTTATAACTTTCTGTACGTCGGCGGGTAACCCTACGGTGAAGTTTGAAAATTCTATGAAATTTTCCCTATCCCTTAAGGAATGTTAAATTTTCCTATAAAAGCAGAGAAAAAAGTATCGCATTTTTGGTGCGGTACTTTTTTATGTGTAAAAACAAGAGCTTAATAAGATAAAATTCGTGCATTGTGTTGACGGCATGCACATAATATGCTATAATGTGCATAGAATAAAAGTGGAGGTGCTATTATGGAGTCTACAAACTTGAATATCCGTACCGATAAAGAAGTGAAAATGCAGGCTGAAAAGATTTTTGATGCTTTGGGACTTAATATGACCACTGCTGTTAATATCTTTTTAAGACAGGCGATCCGTGAGAACGGTATTCCTTTTGAGGTCAAGCTGAATATCCCCAACGAAACCACTGCCGCCGCTATCGCAGAGGGAAGAGCTTTGGCGTATGACAAAAACGCGACAGGCTTTTCCTCTATGTCTGATTTAAGGGCGGCGTTGGAAGAATGAAGTACGAGATTCGGTTTACTACCCAATTCAAAAAGGATTTGAAGCTTGCCAAAAAGCAAGGCAAGGATATTGAGAAACTGTTTACCGTTATTGATAAGCTGGCAAACGGTGAGCCATTGGAAGAAAAATATCGTGACCACGATTTAAGCGGTAACTATAAAGGCTGTCGGGAATGTCATATAGAACCCGATTGGTTGCTTGTGTATGAAGTGATTGATGATGTATTGGTTTTAATGCTTTATCGTGTAGGTAGCCATTCTGATTTATTCAGGTAAGAAAAAGGGGCTGTAAAAAACTTTCGTTTTTTACAGCCTATTTTAATGTGCCAACGGCACAATTCATGCCGTAGGTAATTCATGAAAGTCTTTACTTTCAATTCATGCAATCGCAAGATTGCAATTCATAAAATAAATGAATTGATGCTTTGCATCATGAATTGGCTGATGCCATGAATTCTCGCTTTGCTCCATGAATTGAATTGCAAAGCAATTCATTAAATGATGTTCTAACTAATATTACGCATTTTTGGTGCGATACTTTTTTGTATCTTTTGATAAAACAAAAAGTATAATTAAGTTCAATTATACACAATGTTTTTGAATTATGGCTAAAAAAGTCTTTATTTCGGTATATGAATTGAATGCGCCGAAGCTTATTCTGACGGTGCCGCCCTCGTTCAGAGTGCCGATTTTTTTGTGGGCAAAGGGGGCGCAATGCAGACCGCTTCTTACAAAGATGTTTTGACTGTTGAGAATTTCAGCCACCTCGTCGGCAGTTTTGCCCTTTATATTAAAGGAGAGAACTCCTGTATAGGTGTTGTCGGGAAAAGGGGTATAAAGAATAACGCTTTTTATTTTTGAAAGCTCTTTATAGGCAAAGGCTAAAAGCTCGTTTTCCTGCTTGAAAATATTATCAAGGCCTCTTTGCTTAATAAAGCGCACGCCCTCTTCAAGTCCTGCAATACAGGGAGTAGGCAAAGTACCGCTTTCGTAACGCTCGGGGGCATTTTCGGGCTGAAACAGCTCAGCTGAATTGACACCGGTTCCGCCCTCTACGAGAGTTTTGAGCATAATAGGACAATTTAAAACTATAACGCCTATGCCCTGTGGCCCATAAAGACCTTTATGCCCTGCAAGACATAAAAAATCAATATTGTCCCGCATCACATCTATATCCACTACCCCTGCCGATTGGGAAGCATCTACACCGAAAGGGATATTTCTGCTTTTTGCCGCAAGGCCTATTTCTCTTATCGGTAAAATTTTACCCAATACATTTGATGCGTGGGTGCAAAAAATCATTTTGGTATAGGGCGAAATTGTATTTTTGAAGTTTTCCACAGTTTTTTTATCGTCATCAAGGCAGACCTCTGCAACACTTATCCTTGCGCCGATAGCCTTTAAAGGACGTATTACGGAGTTATGCTCTAAATCTGAAACTATTACCTCGTCGCCCTTTTCCACAATGCCCTTGATAACGGTATTTACAGACATTGTGGCATTGAGTGTAAAAACTATATTTTGCTCCTCAGCATTAAACATTTCGGCAAGCAGGCTTCGACAGGAATATACTTTAAGAGCAGCCCTTGCGCATAGCTTGTGCCCGCTTCTGCCCGGATTTGCCCCGTATTCGCTGACAGCTCTGCTCATAGCCTTAGAAACCGAAGCAGGCTTAGGAAAAGAGCTTGCCCCGTTGTCGAAATATATCATAAAATTTTCCTTTCGTTTGTTACAGCGTTGCAAAGCAACGCAGCGATATAAAGCCCTTACGGGATTTGCGATATACGCTGATGCGTGCGATATGCTTTTTTCAAAAGCGCGATATGCCCTTGCGGGCGTGAAATAGGATTTATATCATATCGCAATCGACCTGAAAGGGCGATTATATCGCATTTGAGCGTAAGCGAAAATATATCGCGTTTGCAAAGCAAACATATCGCCAAAAAAAGGACAGAGAATGTAAATTTTCTATGTCCTTTATGAAATGCAATCTTTCGATTGCATGAATTGAAAGTGAATACTTTCATGAATTGCCTACGGCATGAATTGTGCCTTCGGCACATTGTTGTAACAAATTGCGTAGCAATTCATTACAACGATGCGTTTATTCCGTTGTGCTGCAAAAGGCTCAGTATATATTCTGCGCTCTGGTCGGTGTAGACATAAAGAAGATAGCTACAGCCCTTAACGGCATCGTTTATGCGCTTTACCTTTACCTTATATCTGTTTTTATTGAGAAAATTTTTTGCCTTTATGGCATAGGTTACCGATTGACACTTTATTTCAATAGCGGATAGATTTTTCATTCTTTCGCTCCTTTTTTACTAACTATTATATAGTATGTGCAAAAAATTTTTTTGCCAACAAAAAAACAAGAACTAAAACGTTCTTGCTTTTTAATGTGCCGAAGGCACAATTCATGCCGTAGGCAATTCATGAAAGTATTCACTTTCAATTCATGCAATCGCAAGATTGCAATTCATAAAAAAGGCTGTAAAAATTTTTCAAATAAATAATGTAAGTCGACAAAATCCGACCTTTTTTGATAGACTATATATAGTATAATCATAAAAAAGGCGGTGAGAAAATGAATTATGATAACATTTTAAAGCAGTTGGCAAAAAAAGAAAACATTTCTGTAGAAGAAGCAGAAAAAGAAATACAAAAAGCTCTTAATTTAGCAGGCTTAGAGCTTTCTGCAAAAGAATTTGTCGAAACGGTTGCAAAACTGTTGAAAAAGGACTATATATAATACGATAGCACAATATATAGTCCAAAAATTCCTAATGAAAATTATAAAATATTTTCGTTAGGAGTGATACTCGTGAATATTACGCAAGCTGTTAAAGCAAGATTTGAAGAATTATGCTATAAAAAGGATTTGAATTTCTGCAAATTGGCAACTCTTTCGGGCGTACCGTATACAACTGTAAAATCAATATTATATAATCAAAGTCAAAACCCCGGTATTTCCACTATTAAGAAGCTATGCGATGGGCTTGATATTACAATAACGGAATTTTTTGACGCTGAAATTTTCAAAAATTTAGAGCAAGAGATTAAATAATTTAAAAGTGGAATTTGCAATTTCGCAAATTCCACTTTTTTACATCTCTATTAATTCTGTTTTTATTGCTTTTCCGTTATTGTCTGTTTCTACAAAGACGCCGTGGACCTTGCCCTCGCCCTCTTCCTGAACAAAGGTTACGGGGCGTTTGGTGAGAAACTTTTTAAGAACTATTTCCGTTTTAACTCCCAAAACGGAATTTTCTACGCCTGTCATTCCCAAATCGGTGATGTAGGCAGTGCCTTTTTCCAAAATGCGTAAATCGGCAGTCTGTACGTGGGTATGTGTACCGAAAACACCAGAAACTCTGCCGTCAAGATAATAGCCCAAGGCTATTTTTTCACTTGTTGCCTCTGCGTGAAAATCCACAAAAATATATTTTGCCTGTCCCTCAATTTCTTTTAAGATTTTGTCTGCCGTTTCAAAGGGGGAGGCAAGGCTTTCCATATAGACACAGCCCAAAAGATTTATAACTGCCACGCTGTATTTACCCATATCGAAAATACAGTAGCTTTTTCCGGGAGTGCCCTCGGGGTAGTTGGCAGGGCGGATTATAAATTCACATTCGTCTAAATACTCTGTCATTTCGTGCTTGAACCAAACGTGATTTCCCGTAGTTATAACGTCTGCCCCTGCAGAAAAGATACGCTGTGCGCTCTCCTTGCTTATGCCGTTTGGCTTTGAGGAATTTTCACCGTTTACACAGACAAAATCCGCATTATATTTCTTTTTAAGTAAGGGCAGTTTCTTTTCAAGGCAAAGACAGCCCGAATTGCCCACAACATCGCCTATAAAAATACAGTTCATAAAAATCTCCTGTTTGTTAATGCTTTAATTATAATGATTGTTATTTGTCGAAACGCTTTTCAGCGTTTCGACAAGCCGTTTTTCGGCTTTGTGCAATTGAATTTTAATACTATTCAATTGCACACGACATTCATTGCAATGGTTATTGGCAATTTTTTAAAGAAAAATTGTCCCAAAATCAAAGATTTTGTGTCGAAACACATATGTTTCGACTAACTATAACCATTATAACTTATGTTTTTAATAAAAACAAGGAAAAAATGATAATCAATTGACAAGAGGAGCGCAAAATGATAAAATTTATCTTTGGAGGGGATAAAATGAATTTTGATGCACTTGAGAAATATATAGACTCTCTTTATTCAAAGGGAATAGTGGCTTGCGATCTGGCAGTTTCCTATAAAGGCAAAACAGTTTTCAGAAAAAGCGCAGGCTTTTCTGATATTGAAAAAAAGACACCCGTAAGTAATAAGGATAAATACTGGATATATTCCTCCACAAAGCCTATTACTGCAGCGGCAAGTATGCAGCTTATCGAAAAGGGTAAAATCAGTATTGACGATGAGCTTTGCAAATATTTACCCGCATATGAAAAAATGTCTGTTTTTAACGGTCAGGAAATCGTACCCGCTAAGAATAAAATTAAAATCAAAGATTTGCTGACAATGACTGCAGGCTTTTCCTATGACCTTACGGCAGAAGCCATTGTAAAGGCAAGGGAGAAAAATCCCCTTGCATCAACAAGAGAAATGATAGATGCTTTAGCAAAACAGCCTCTTTTGTTTGAGCCCTCTGAAAAATTCAATTACAGCCTTTGTCTTGACGTTATGGGCGCTGTAATCGAGGTCGTTTCGGGAATGAGCTTAGGCGAGTATTTCAAAAAGAATATTTTTGAGCCTTTGAGAATGAATAATACAGGCTTTGCTCCAAATTCAAAGAGGCCTGACAATATGTCCTCACAGTATTGGTATATCCCCGAGGAACAGAAATCCTCTGTTATTGAATGTACAAACGCCTTTATTTTAAGCGAAGGCTTTGAAAGCGGCGGCGCAGGACTTTATTCCACTACTGATGACTATTTGAAATTTGTAACGGCTATGTCAAGCCCCGAAAATCCCATACTAAAAAAAGAAAGCGTTGAATTTATGAGTAAGGATTGGCTTTCTGAAAGCTGTAAGAAGGATTTTGACCTTATCAATAAAAAGGGCTACAGCTACGGCTTCGGCGTGCGTACTCTTGTAGATAAGGAAGCATCAAAAAGTCCCATCGGCGAATTTGGTTGGGACAGCGCAGGCGGTGCCTTTAACCTTATGGATATTAAAAATGAGCTTGGTATAGTATATTTCCAGAATATTCACAACTGTACCTATGCCTTTGACAAAATACATTATGACATAAGAGATGCTGTTTATACAGCCTTGAATATTTAATAGATAGGATTGAGCTTTTTGGCTACTAAAAAATATACAAATGAAAGTATTTCTGCATTAAAGGGTGCAGACAGAGTAAGAAAAAGACCGGGCGTTATTTTCGGCTCTGACGGAATTGACGGCTGCCGTCATTCTGCCTTTGAAATTCTCTCCAACTCCATTGACGAGGCAAGAGAGGGTCACGGCAATAAAATATATGTTACCCTTTACAACGATATGTCTGTCGAGGTTGAGGACTTCGGACGAGGCTGTCCTGTAGACTTCAACGAAAAAGAGGGACGCTATAACTGGGAGCTTGTTTACTGCGAGCTTTATGCCGGCGGTAAATATAACAATGCCGACGGAGAGAACTATGAGTATTCCTTAGGTCTTAACGGCCTGGGGGCCTGTGCAACTCAGTATTCCTCTGAGTATATGGACGTTACCGTTTACCGTGACGGCTTTAAATACTCTCTCCATTTTGAAAAGGGTGAAAATGTCGGCGGTCTTAAAAAAGAACCTGCCGACAGAAAGCAGACAGGTACAAAAACCCACTGGAAGCCCGACCTTGACGTATTTACCGATATAAATATCGGCGGAGAGTATATCAGAGATATTTTAAAGCGTCAGGCAATAGTAAACAAGGGTATAAAATTTGTATTTAAAGAGCAAAATGAAAAGGGAAGCTTTTCTACCGAAAACTTCTTATACGAAAACGGAATTGTAGACTATGTGCAGGAAAAGGCTTCGGATAAGGCTCTTTCCGCAATACAGTGCTGGGAAGCTCAGGACAAGGGCCGTGACAGAGAGGATATGGCGGATTACAAGGTTAAAATGCAGGTTGCATTTTGCTTTTCCAATACCTCTCAGATGCTTGAATACTATCACAACTCAAGCTTTCTTGAGCACGGCGGCTCTCCCGAAAAGGCTGTTAAAAATGCTTTTGTATATGAATTTGACAAATATATAAAGGAAATAGGAAAATACACTAAAAACGAGAGCAAGATAACATTTCAGGACGTTCAGGACTGTCTTGTTCTGGTAAGCAACTCCTTTTCAACTCAGACCTCTTACGAAAATCAGACTAAGAAGGCTATAACAAACAAATTTATTCAAGAGGCTATGACCTCATTTTTAAGACAGAACCTTGAAATTTATTTTAAGGAGAACAAAACCGAAGCCGACAAAATAGCTGACCAGCTTCTTATAAATAAGAGAAGCCGTGAAAACGCTGAAAAAGCAAGAATAAACATAAAAAAGAAGCTGACAGGCAATATAGATATGGCAAACCGTGTGCAGAAATTTGTGGATTGCCGTACTAAAGATACAAGCATAAGAGAGCTTTATATAGTTGAGGGTGATTCGGCTTTAGGCTCTGTAAAATTGGGAAGAGATTCCGAGTTTCAGGCAATAATGCCCGTCAGAGGTAAAATACTCAACTGCTTAAAGGCTGATTTCGACAAGATTTTTAAAAGCGAAATTATAACTGACCTGTTAAAAGTTATGGGCTGTGGCGTAGAGGTTAAAGCAAAGGCAAATAAGGATTTATCCACCTTTGATATAAATATGCTCAGATGGAATAAGATAATAATCTGCACCGATGCCGATGTTGACGGTTTCCAGATAAGAACGCTTATTCTGACAATGCTTTATAGACTTACCCCCACTCTTATTGACGAGGGAAAGGTGTATATAGCAGAAACTCCTCTATATGAAATCACCACCAAAAAGGAAACTCTTTTTGCTTATTCCGACAAGGAAAAGGAAGAGCTTACTGCTAAATTAGGGGACACAAGATACACCCTTCAGCGTTCAAAGGGACTTGGTGAAAACGAGCCTGAAATGATGTGGAAAACTACAATGAACCCCGAAACGAGAAGGCTTATAAAGGTTATGCCCGACGAAGCGGAGCAGACTTCAAAATATTTCGACCTGCTCTTAGGCGACAATCTGCAGGGCAGAAAAGACTTTATAGCCGAGAACGGATACAAATATATAGACCTTGCTGATATATCTTAGGAAATGTTAAAATTCCCAAACTTTACCCTTGGCGTACCTTTGTACGCCGTCGGGTAACCCTTCGGTAAAGTTTGAAAATTCTATGAAATTTTCCCTATCTCAATAAAAATAAGGCTGTAAAAAAACAAAAAAAGTTTTTTACAGCCTTTTTTTATAAATTGCTTGCAATTCATAGCGTTGTAAAGCAACGTATCTATACTTTTTTCAACGATGTATCGCTGATGCGATATGATATACGGCGTTGCCGTATGATATACTTGCTTCGCAAATATGATATAATATCCGTTCCTTCATGTGCCGAAGGCATATATCATCGCTCACAGAGCGATATCATATCGAAGATATATCACCCGTTCCGGCAGGAACGGATATCATTGAAAAAAACACTTCTTTCGGCAGTATTATATCACAAGTGCCTGCAACAAGCAACATTTGGTGAAGTTTGGGCTACGCCCAAGTGAAGCAGCGGCGAAGCCACTGTGAAGTATCGTGCTTAGGGTAGAACGAATAATCCGAACCCGTTTTAAAAGGCGGATTTTCGCTCATCCTACGTTAAAATACTCGTTAATCCATTGAGGATTAACTCCGTTTTTGCCTTGTCTTACCAAAAATCCTCTCTTTTTAAAATCTTTGACCTCAAAGGGAAAAGATTTCGAGGGATTTTTGACGAATTTAGGCGAAGCAAGGCTTGCGCCTTGCAAGAATAAATTAGGTGAAAAGCACCGAAAGATTACACTTTGAGGCGAGTTCGGATTGTTTGTTCTACCCTATATGTAACTGAAAACGAGGGACAAAAGAAAGAAGCATAGAGATGATAGAAATAAAAATTGTGGTTGATGAAATTGATTATAGTGGTATCGCTGAACTGGCAATACCCTTTGTTAAAGAAAAGCTT
>SVMS01000008.1 GCA_015067255.1 Oscillospiraceae bacterium | reverse complement strand
ATTTGATGCATTGTTAAACTTCAATACTATATTTGAACCTTGCTTTGTTGCACTCTTAAACAGTGCGGGCTTAGGTTCGTTTTTACCAAATACAAGATTAAGCATAGCAGAAGCAGCACGCTCTGCAGCAGGCTTTTTATCCTGAGGATGAATATTTCCTTTTTCACCCAAGTCAATATTAACTGTATAAGCGCAGTTTTCTAATTTGTTGCAAACGTTTTTCTGTGCTTCACGTGTTGCAGGCCAATCTTGATTAATTTCATAACCGGGAAGCTGAACAATTACAAAAGGAAGATTAGGTGCATTCAAATAATTTCTCCAACATTTGATAAATGTTTCAAGATTTTTTTCATAGGTTGCGGCAGTAGAGCTTTCTCCCTGATACCAAACTGCTCCGTGGAAAGTATATTTTAAGAAAGAATAGAGAATAGTATTATAAAGCTGGCCGGGAGTATGCTGATAATAAGGTGTAGAAATAGATGTATTTTCGTTATTAAGCTTAGCAGCATCGGTTTCAGTAAGCCAAGCAGCTAAAGAGGAGTCCGACATAGCACAGGTAACAACACCGATAGGAACATTAAGCTCTTTATACATTTTTCTTGAGAACCAACTGCAAAAAGCACTCATTCCGGGGAAGGTACCGTTACTTGTAACATACCAGGTACCTTGATATTCTTGAGGTGTTTCTGTGCGTTTGCCAATAGGCTGCGTATTAGTAAAACGTATCCATTGATTTCCGCCGTCAGTTGCCTCAGGTGGCTGAGTAGACAACTCAACATTAAAGAATACCATATTGGACTGTCCGCCCATAAGGAAAACTTCACCAACAGCAACATTTCTAATGGTTTTCTTATATTTTCCGTTATGTATTACAATTTCATAAGCTTTTTTTGAAGCTGCAGGAGTATTGACTTTAAAGGAAAACTCACCATTGTTACATTGAGTATAGTATTCTTTACCGTTAAAAATAAGAGTAAGCTTTTCTGAACCTTCGAATTTACCCCAGATATTTATAGTAGAATTTTGCTGAATAACACAAGAATCGGTATACATTTTAGGCATAACAAATTTTGAGGATTCGGTTAATGATGTATTACCATTTGAAGTAGTATTTGAAGAAGGGGAGGAAGACGAGCTTGTAGGAGTCGAGGAAGTTCCCTGAGAACTATTATTGCTATCAGAAGAATATTGAGTGTTTTCGGAAGAACTTTCAGTAGTGTCTGAAGCAGAGCTTGAATTTTCAGAAGAAATATCATCAAGTATACCCGAAACAGGAATGCGCTCATCGGACGTGTCTTTTTTAGAATTTGCACAACCGGAGATAATTAATAAAACAGATACAAAAACAATAAACAATGATAAAATTTGTCTCTTTTTCATTTTGATAGTTTCTCCTTTAACTTATTTTATATTTATATTATATATTTGTAAAAATTATATGTAAATGGCGAAAATTATACTTTTATAAAAATTTATGTTTTTTTATATAATTTATAAAGAGAGTAGTACATATTTTTTAATATATATAATTATACAAAATGAATATTTTGTATAATTTGGGGAGGAGCAAAACCTAAAAAAGCTTAATATTTGGAAGAGTATATATATCTTTTTATAAAATTATATGGTATACTATTATTATAATAAGGTATGTATTTATTACAGAGTGATAATTTGATAAATTGTTTTCTATTTATAACTTTTATTTTCAATTTTGCTTTTTCTTTTTTAAAATCATTGATTGTAAAAGTTTTTTGAGCTTTTCCTGTCGATAGAAAATTTTTAAATGATAGAGTGTATTATTCAAAAAATCTGAGAGGAGTTATTTTATGAAGCGTATTGAAGAAATGCCGGAATTACTAAGAGATTTTCTTGTATATATGGAAACCATTAAAGGTAAATCTCCAAAGACTGTTGATGAATACTATCTTGATTTGCGAATGTTTTTTAGATATATGTTAATAATTAAGGGTGTATTCTCCCGTGATGATGACTTTTCAAAAATACCTATTAAAGAGATCGATCTCCCATTTGTTAAAAAAATAACAATATCGGATATTTACGATTTTCTCATATATTTATCTTCAAAAAATTTAAAAGCTACTTCCAGAGCCAGAAAAATATGTGCTATTCGTATGTTTTTTAAATATCTTACAAATAAAAAGCAGTTATTAGAGGTTAATCCTGCTCAAGAGCTTGAAACACCTAAAACTAAATCCTCTCTCCCCCGCTATTTATCCTTGGAGCAATCTATTGATTTACTTAAATCTGTAGACGGAGAAAACAAAGAACGAGATTATGCTATTTTATTGCTATTTTTAACCTGCGGACTTCGTCTTTCTGAATTAGTATCTTTAAATTATAACTGTATTAACGATGACGGTAGTATTCTTATTTTAGGTAAAGGAAATAAAGAACGTACTGTATACGTTAATGATGAATGCATCAAAGCTGTAAATGCATACAAGCTTAAAAGACCTATAGATGGTGTAAAAGATAAGAATGCTTTGTTTTTAAGCAAACAATTAAAACGTATAAGTCCCAAAACTGTTCAATGGTTAGTAAAAAGATATATAAAGCTTGCGGGTTTAGATGAAAGTCAATTTTCAGTACATAAGCTCAGACATACGGCGGCAACTTTGATGTATAGAAATGGTGTAGATGTTCGTACTCTTAAAGATTTATTAGGACATCAAAACTTAAATACTACACAAATTTATACACACGTAAGCGATAATGAACTAAAAAAAGCAGCAGATTTAAATCCTTTATCGCATATAAAAAAATAAATATTTACTTTTTAAAAATATTGTTGTATAATAGTATAATTGTAAAGGGAATGGTGATTATTTATGAGTATTAAAGTGGTTAAATTCGGAGGAAGTTCTCTTTCCGAAGCAAAACAATTTAAAAAAGTTTATGAAATTATAAAGGCAGACCCTTCTCGTCGTTTTGTAGTGCCTTCAGCACCAGGAAAACGTTTTGATAATGACACAAAAGTAACTGATATGCTTTATAATTGTTATGAGCTTGCTTCAACAGGTAAAGAATACGAGCCTGTATTTCAACAAATAAAAAGCAGATATAACGAAATAATTGAAGAGCTTGGCTTAGAGCTTAGTCTTGATGAAGAGTTTGATATAATCAAGGGTGCATTTTTGCATAAGGCAGGTAGAGATTATGCTGCAAGCCGTGGAGAATATTTAAACGGTATTATTCTTGCTAAATATCTTGATTTTGAGTTTATTGATGCTGCTGAGGTTATTTTCTTTAATGAGAACGGAACTTTCGCCGATGAAAGAACAAACAGCGTTTTAAGAGAAAGACTTTCGAGAATTGAATATGCTGTTATTCCGGGATTTTACGGAAGTATGCCTAATGACACAATCAAAACCTTTTCAAGAGGCGGCTCTGATGTAACAGGTTCTATTGTTGCGAGAGCTGCTATGGCAAATCTTTATGAAAACTGGACTGATGTATCAGGATTTATGGTTGTAGACCCTCGAATTGTAAAAAATCCTGCAACTATCGGTACTATTACTTATAGAGAGCTGCGAGAGCTTTCATATATGGGTGCAACTGTTTTACACGAGGATGCTATTTTCCCTGTAAGAAAAGGACAAATTCCTATAAATATCAGAAATACAAATAAGCCCGATGAAGATGGCACAATGATTGTTTATACATCTGATAAAACAAATGAGAATGTTGTTACGGGTATTGCGGGTAAAAAAGGATTTAGCGTAATAAATCTTGAAAAAGACAGAATGAACAGCGAAATCGGCTTTGGAAGACGTGTTCTTGAAGTTATTGAGGAAAACGGTATTTCCTTTGAACATTTACCCTCAGGCATTGATACTATGAGTATAATTGTAAGCTCTGCCTCTGTTGAAGGTAAGGAAAAGAAGCTTTTAGACGACATTCTTATGGCTGTTCATCCTGATAAGGTTGATATTGAAACAGGACTTGCGCTTATTGCAATAGTAGGAAGAGGTATGAAAAACTCAAAAGGTACCGCTGCAAAGCTTATAAATGCTGTTGCCGAAGCAAAAATCAATATAAAAATGATTGACCAGGGTTCAAGTGAAATGAATATCATCTTAGCAGTAAATGAATATGATTTTGAAAGTGCAATTAAATGCATTTATAATGCTTTTTTTGAATAACACATATAGTGAAAGCAAGCTGTCAAAAGACAGCTTGCTTTTTTAAAATTATGGGATTATAAGCATTTTATCATAGGACAAAACTTCGTTATCAAGCTCATTTAAGGATGCTATCTCGTCAACTGTTGAACAATAACGCTTTGCTATATTCCATAGATTCTCGCCTTTTTTAGCAAAATATAAAGTTACAGCATATGCTTTTTGAGAATTATCAGTGTTGTCAGAGTCCTGCATTCCTGTAATTGCTTCTATATCATTACCCGAAAAAATCATACCAGTCAATGACATAGAAATTCTTATTTCAGCTTCTTTGTCTAAGGCTTGACAGTCTGCAGATATAATTTCTATATCAGGTTCAAAGCGCAGCTTGCGATAGCCTTCTTTTATTTTTATAGGTCTTTTAAAATTAAATTGCTTTGAAGAGGTTAAAAGCTGCATATCCGAATTGTAATATAACAGTGTTACATCAATTATGCCTTCAGCTATAATCTCATTATTCTCTAAAGAGATTTGAGAAATTGATGCGGTAGGATATATATCAACTGTTTTTAAAACATCAACATTTTCAAAAGAAAGTCTTTCTATAAATTCTTCATGTACATTACATACAAGGCTTTCAATATAAAGCTTCTTTCTTGAAAAATCATAAGCTTTTTTTGTTGAATATGCGTCGGTAACAACCGAACATTGAGAATTAGTATAGGCTCTTACCAATGCTCTTGCTTCAATGTCAACCGATAATAATCCGTTTTCACCTTTTTCGTTTTCTTTAAGAATGCACATACAGTCACAAACTGAATATTTTATGTCGCATACAGTGTGTTCGTTTGTATTTTCAATATCTATTATTTGTGTAAAAGGAATTTCACCTTCGTTTTGTGAAATTTCTCCGTTTATATCAACATAAAGAGTTGTTATGTAGGCAGTGCCTCTGACAACTATTTTATCATTTAAAAGTTTGTTTTCGTCGCAAGCTATTCTAATATTGTTTTTTAGGACGCTTGATGCTGATAAACCCGATATTTCAATATTGTCAGAAATCAATACAGGTTTTACTGTATGAGATACTACGTTAAATAAAGGATAATCACAGCAACGGGTTTGAATTTCATTATTTTGTGGCTCCATTATTTCAATTGGAGTGTATTCAAACACTTTTGCTCCCATATAAAGCTGTGTTTTGGGAGATAATTTTCTTGAATTAACAACTCTGCATAAAGTGTTTTTAGTAATGGGTTTTAATAATATATATGAGTTATCAGAAATTCCTTTTATATCAAAAGTCAAACTGTATTCATTTGCATAATTTATACAATTTAATATATCTGTTCCTTCTGAAATATAAAAAACTCTGAATTCAATAAGACCTTCAATACTCAAAGTATCTTCACCAATAATCTGATTCTTTATTCTTGGAACAGCCTCAGCTTTAATAACTCTGGAAATATCCTGACAGTAATCGGGAAGCAAAAATTCACATTCAATTATTTTTTCTGTCATACCGTCAAAAATAGCACCGCTTGTTTTTATCTCCATTTCTTGCACCTCTTTCATATACTTCTACATTAGTATATTGAGGTGAAAATGAAAATATGACAAACGGTGCTAATATTATTTTATACTCTTTTCCATTTAACTCCGCTGGGAGTGTCTTCAAGAATTATTCCTTGGGATTTGAGCTTATCTCTTATTTCGTCAGCTGTTTTAAAATCTTTGTTTTTTCTTGCCTGCTGTCTTTGCTCAATCAACAGCTCAATTTCATTGTCCAAGTCATCATTTTTTTGATTTCCTAACAAGCCTAAAACATCAGCAAGCTCTTTATACAGCTTCATAATATTTTCTAAAGCCGATTTAGAATATTTGTTTTCGGAAATAGCAACATTGATATCTTTCGTAATATCGAAAAGAACTGATACAGCATCAGCGGTATTTAAATCGTCATCCATAGCATCGCAAAAACGTTTTCTGTAGCCTTCAAAGCTTGAAATATCACTTTCTCCGTCATCAGTAGCTTTTTCAATAGCAAATTTTAAAGATTCAAGACAGTTATATAATCTTTCAAGAGCTGATTTTGAAGAAATAATAATATCTTTAGAAAAGTTAATAGGGCTTCTATAATGAGCGCTTAACATAAATAATCTTATAACTTCATATCCGTATACCTGAGCAATTTCTCTTACTGTAAAAAAGTTATTTAAAGATTTTGACATCTTTTTATTATCAATGTTTATATAACCATTATGCATCCAATATCTTGCAAATTGACAACCGTTTGCAGCTTCAGATTGTGCAACTTCGTTTTCGTGGTGAGGGAAAATAAGATCTTTTCCGCCACAATGAATGTCGATAGTTTTACCTAAATATTTGTTAGCCATAGCGGAGCACTCTATATGCCATCCGGGTCTTCCCTCTCCCCAAGGAGAAGTCCAATGAGGCTCCCCTTCTTTTGCCTTTTTCCAAAGAGCAAAGTCTAAAGGATTTCTTTTTATCTCGCTAACGTCAATTCTTGCACCGCTTTCAAGCTCCTCAATGGGCTGTCCTGAAAGCTTTCCGTAATTTTCAAAGCTTAGAGTTGAGAAATATACGTCTCCGTCAGCCTCGTAAGCATAACCGTTTTCAATTAAAGCGCTTACGGTTTTTATAATTTCGTCAATATGCTCAGTAGCTTTTGGGTGTACTGTTGCTTCTTTTATACCTAAACCTTTTGCGTCAACAAAATACTCGGCAATAAAACGTTCGCCAAGCTCTTTTACAGTTATTCCTTCAGCATTAGCATTTTTTATCATCTTATCATCAATATCGGTAAAATTTTGAACGAAATCAACCTTTTTACCGGTGTATTCCAAATACCTTCTTAAAGTATCAAAAATTATGAAAGGTCTTGCGTTTCCTATATGAAAATAATTGTATACAGTAGGTCCGCAAGAATATATGGTTATATGGTCATCATTTAAAGGGATAAATTCTTCTTTTTTCTTTGTTTTAGTATTATAAATTTTCATTATCGGGTGCAATCCTTTCTTTACTTATCCGATATAATATCTTTTGTTGCTTTTTCAAGGTGATCTATTCTTATAGAGAGCTTACATAGCTCTTGTGAAACAGGATCGGGAATATGAATTTGGTCAAGGTCACTGCCTTTAGGAACTTTTTTGCCGTCACGTACAACAATTCGTGCAGGAACACCGACTGCGGTACAGTTGGGAGGCATATCAAAAAGTACAACTGCATTGGCTGCTATTTTGCAGTTATCACCTATATTTAAAGGTCCTAATACTTTAGCGCCTGCGCCTACCATAATGTTATTTCCTAATGTAGGGTGACGTTTTCCTGTATCTTTACCGGTACCTCCAAGAGTTACTCCTTGATAAATAGTACAATTGTCTCCGATTTCAGCGGTTTCGCCTATAACAACACCCATACCGTGGTCAATAAAAAGACCTTTTCCTATTTTTGCGGCCGGGTGAATTTCTATACCTGTTCTATTTCTTGATTTCTGAGAAATAAATCTTGCCAAGAAAAATAATTTATTATTGTAAAACCAATGGGCTAACCGATAACTCGCAAGAGCACGAACTCCGCTGTATAAAAATAAAACTTCAAAAAAGCTTCTTGCAGCAGGGTCACGTTCCTTAATTTTGTTTATATCCTCTCGCAAGGTTTTAAAAAGCATAAATTTGCCTCATTCCTTTTTAAAAATTGAAAAGAAAGTTTTAAGATATGGGAAAAGTGAAAGTAAAGTAATAATTGCTGCAATCCATACCATTATTTGTCCGTATATAGGGAAATGAACAAAAGCAGCAAAGAAATAAATTATTAAAGCTGCTGTTTGTGAACAGGTTTTTACCTTACCCCACATTTTTGCGGCAACTACAACTCCTTTTTTGGCAGCAATAGAACGCAAAACAGTTACTAATATTTCTCTTAATACAATTATAGACACGGGAAATATCATAGCTAAAGGCTTTAACCACTGTGCAAATTCCCAGGGCCACTGTACCTGATAGTCAAGCAAAAAGAATGAAATCAATGTACCCAAAATAAGAATTTTATCAGCAAGAGGGTCAAGCATTTTACCTTTATCGCTGACAACGTTATATTTTCTTGCATAATGGCCGTCTAAATAGTCAGTAATCATAGCTAAAACAAAAATAACACCTGCTATTACTATAGAAAAAGAGTTAGCGGTATCAAGAGCATCTACCATAGCTTGACCGAAAGAAGTGTTTCTGTATAAAGAAAAAGGAAATAAATCAGCAAGCCTTGCAGAATACAATAACAGAAATACAATTACAGGAGTTAAAATAATTCTTAATATACAGAAAAAATTCGGGATATTTTTTTTATTCATCAATAAATTCTCCTAATATATCATATTCCAAAGTATCAGTTACCGTTATTGATACAATATCTCCAATGTTGTGCTTTTTGGAAGATTTAAAAAATGCTTTACCGTCAACCTCCGGAGCATCTGCATAGGTTCTTCCAAAATAAAGCTTTACGTATTTATCGTATCCTTCTATAATAACCTTTTCTTTTTTGCCAATTTGATTTTCAAGAATTTGTGTACTTATCTTTTCCTGCTCAAGCATCAATAATTCCTGACGGCGTAATTTTTCGTCATTTTCAATTTGTCCATCCATTTTAGCAGCAAGAGTACCCTCCTCTACCGAATAACAAAAAACACCTAATCGCTCAAATTTTATGTTGTTTATAAAATCCATCATTTGAGCAAATTCTTCTTGTGTTTCAGTGGGAAAACCTGTAATAAGAGTAGTACGAAGCACAAGACATTTTATTTTACTTCTCATTTTATTGATTAAAGAAGTTAAAGCTTCAACGCTGCCCTGCCTGTTCATAAGCTTTAAAATACGTTCGTTACAGTGCTGAATAGGCATATCTATATATTTAACAATTTTGGGATTGTTAGCAATCTCATCAATCAATTCATCGCTCATTCTTTCAGGATAAGTATACAAAACACGAATCCATTCAAGGTTGTTTATTTTTGAAAGTTCTTTTAAAAGTTCAACGAGCATGGGTTTATTATAAATATCAGTTCCGTATTTTGTAGTATCCTGAGAAATTATGTTTAATTCTTTTACTCCGTTTTTGACAAGCTTTTCAGCTTCAGATACTATGCTTTCGATTTTACGGCTTCTGAATTTTCCTCTGATTATAGGAATAGCGCAGTAGGAACAACAGTTGTCGCAACCCTCTGAAATTTTAATATATGCCGTATAAAAAGGAGTAGTTACAAGCCTTTCACCATCAATACAGTGATTTTCTCTTTTATCAAAGCAACAATATTTTTTATTGTTCATAACCTCTTTTATGGCTTCGACAATATTTAGATAGCTTCCTGTTCCTAAAAAAGCATCAACTTCAGGAATTTCGTCAGCTATTTCATCCTTATACCTTTGAGCAAGACAGCCTGTAACAATTATTTTTTTAACTCTGCCTTCATTCTTTAAAGCAGCTACCTCAAAAATATTCTCAATAGCTTCTTTTTTGGCATCCTCAAGAAAACCGCAAGTGTTGATAACAACAACATCAGCATCGCAATACTCACTTACAATTTCTATTCCTGCTTCTTTTATTTTAGCAAGCATAAGCTCAGCATCTATTAAATTTTTAGCGCAACCAAGTGATATACAACCTACTGTCATAAATATTTCACAATGCAAATGTTATTTGCACTAATCCTCCGTAATGTTTATTCTTCATCAGAAAAATTGTTTATAGCAGATTTAATTTCGTCAAAATCGTATCCCATTCTTATAAGCTTATCGGAAATTCTTTTTTTGACTTTAAAATCAGAGATATCCTGCCCTTTTATATATTTTGAAATCAATGAATTTAAATCGTTGGGATTTTCCTCGCAAATTTCAAAAACAACGTTTTCAGCAAGCTCTTTATCTACGCCTCTTTTAGTAAGCTCAAAAACAACACGGCGAACCCCATATTTTTTAACCTCATATAGCTCTCTTGCTTTATCCTGAGCATACCGTTCATCGTTTATATATCCTACATCTTCAAAAAAATCCACCGTTTGCTCGGCAATTTCTTCGCTTACACCTTTTTCTAAAAGCCTTTTATAAAGAGAAGCTTTTGAATGGTCACGGTATGTAAGAATATTGGCGGCTTTTTCTTTTGCTTGCTCAAAGGTTATTCCTTTGCCCATTATTCAAAATCCTTATCTAAAATATCGTCTTCAAAATCATCAACATCTACATTAGGAGCTTTTTTTACGGGATTGATGGCTTTAACAGTATCTGTATTTTCTTCAGCATTTTTTAATGATGCCATTGTTTTTTGTTCAATTTCTAAAGCAAGCTCTTTGTTTTCTTTGAATAACTCTTTTACCTTATCTCTACCTTGTCCAAGACGCATTTCGCCGTAGCTGAACCACGCACCGCTTTTCTTGATTATTTTTTGCTCAATAGCTAAATCAATAAGCTCTCCAACTCTTGAGATGCCTTCGCCGTACATAATATCAAATTCAGCAGTTTTGAAGGGAGGAGCCATTTTATTTTTAACAACTTTAGCCTTAGTTCTGGCACCGATAAGCTCTGTTCCGCTTTTAATTGCTTCGCCTTTTCTTATATCAATTCTTACAGAAGCATAGAATTTAAGCGCACGTCCGCCTGTAGTAACCTCAGGATTACCGTAAACAACGCCAACCTTTTCACGTAACTGATTTATAAATATTGCGGTACAATTTGATTTTGCAAGAGCTCCTGCAAGCTTTCTCAAAGCCTGAGACATAAGACGGGCATGCAAACCAACGTGAGAATCACCCATACTACCTTCAATTTCAGCCTTGGGAACAAGAGCCGCAACAGAGTCTACAACTATAATATCAACAGCGGCACTGCGGATAAGAGCTTCGGCAATCTCCAAAGCTTGCTCTCCGTTATCGGGCTGAGAAACTAAAAGAGAATCAACATCAACACCTAATTTTTTTGCATATATAGGGTCAAGAGCGTGCTCAGCATCAATAAATGCCGCTATTCCATCTCTTTTCTGGCATTCCGCAATAACGTGTAAAGCAATAGTTGTTTTACCTGAAGATTCCGGTCCGTATATTTCGATAATTCTTCCCTTAGGTACACCGCCTATTCCAAGAGCAAGGTCGAGCATAAGGCTTCCTGTAGGAATAAAGTCTACATTCATAGAAGTCTTATCACCTAATTTCATTACAGCGCCTTTTCCAAAATCTTTTTCAATTTTTTCAAGTACAGTTGAAAGTGCTTTAGCTTTTCCGTCTGTCATTTTTATTCTCCGTTCTGCAAAATTTAATCTGCAAAAATATTTTAAATTTTAATAGAAAAGATATACTTTCCTATTCATACTATTATACACTGTTTTCAAGAAATTTACAAGAGTTTTGCTGAGATTACTCTATCTATTTTATTATAATCTTTAAATGTTCTAATTTGAGAAAATCCGTTTACTTCAAAAAGTTTTACTATTTCTTCAGCCTGTCCTTCTCCACATTCAAAACACATATATCCGCCTTTATTTAAAGCATTTTTCCAAAGAGGGATTATTGCTTTATAAAATTCATATCCGCTCTCTCCCCCATCAAGCGCCAAGTGTGGCTCATAATCTTTAACTTCAGACTGTAAAGAAGATATTACCTGAGTTTTTATATAGGGAGGATTTGAGACTATTATATCATATTTGCCGATAGCGCTTAAAAGTACGTCGTGTTTTTTTGCAATAAATCTATCACAGCTGTTTAAAAACGCATTTTCTGTTGCAAGTTCTATTGCAGCATCTGAAATATCATATCCTTGCGTAAAAAGCCCCTTAGAATAATGGCAAAGAGAAATTCCTATACAACCGCTGCCTGTACAAAGGTCAGCACATTGTGTAAAGTTATTTTGCTTTACAACCTCCAATGCGCATTCTACAAGGGTTTCGGTATCTTGTCGAGGAATAAGGACTCCGCTTCTTACATTAAAGTCAAGAGACATAAATTCCCATTTCTTTAGTATATATTGCAAAGGTTCATGCATTTTTCTTCTGTTCACAGCATCGTTTAAAAGATCTTCCTGACTTTGAGAAAGTTCTTTTTGAGCAAAGTCTATATCAAACGGATTAAGCTTTAAAAGCTCTTTGAAAATTTCACGCACTTCATACGTTGAATTTTCTATTCCGTTTTCTTTTAGCTCAGTTGATGCTTTTAAAAAAGCTTCTTTTGCATTTATCATTTATCTTCCTCTTGATTTTCAGGAATTACAGCTCTAAGTGATGTTATTGCAACTTCAATTTGTGAATCATCAGGTTCTTTAGTTGTAAGTCTTTGTAGCCACAAACCCGGTGCAGATATTATTCTTGTAAAAATATTATCATATTTTCCTGCAAGTCTTATAAGCTCATAGCTTATTCCTGCAATAACGGGTAAAAAACAAAGCTTTGTAGGGATTCTTAATAAAATGTTGCTCCACGGAATTATAGGCAAAGAATAAACAATAATACCAACAATCATTACTAAAAATAAAAAGCTTGTTCCACAACGAGGATGAAATCTGAGATTGTCTCTTACATTTTCAACAGTTAAATCCAAGCCTTTTTCATAAGTAAAAATTGTTTTATGCTCTGCCCCGTGATATTCAAAAACTCTGCGTATATCTTTCATATGAGATACAAGAGCAAGATAAGTAATAAAAATAGATATTCTTAAAATACTTTCAATTATTGTTTTTATATAATTATTTAAAGCAAAAGGCAAAATTGCATTTATTCCTGCCGTAATCAAGGTTGGCAGTATTGTAAATAGTAATACAGAGAAAAGAACTCCTAAAACAACAGAAACATACATAATTACGTTAAATAGCTTGCCACCTGTAATTTTTGTAAGCCATTGTTCAAATTTTGAAGGCTCTTCCTCCTCTAAATCATCAAGGCCTGAAAGCTCTGCAGAACGGGAAATAGTTTTATAGCCTATAATCATACTTTCAATAAAGCTCACAACACCTCTTATAAAAGGAAGTTTAAAAAACTTGTTCTTTTTACTTGCAGGTGTTATTTTAATTTCTTCAGTAACAATTTCACCGTCAGGAGTTCTGACTACCATAACAGTTTTTTCAGGGCCTCTCATCATAACCCCTTCCATTACGGCTTGACCGCCTATCGAAGTCTTTTTTAAGATACACTCTTGATTTTTACTCATTTTTTTATCTCCGTTAAAATATCAATCTATATTTTTCAAATATTTTTTTATAACAAAGGGAAAACCTGCGGCAATCCAAAATCCAATTAGAAAATAGCGAATACACACAAGTATATGGCTTATAGCTCCTGTAGTTGCTATAAGAGAAAAAACAGCTTTTAAACCACCTTGTATAATAAGGGCTACTGCTATTCCCAAAACCATTTTTAAGACTTGTTTTTTAACTGAACCCTTACTGTCAAAATCGATATATTTTTCATTTATAGCCATACCCAAAAAAGCCCCGAAAGAAATACCGAAGGTTTTAAAAGTATCTCCTAAAAAAGAGGTATCTAAAAAAGCAACACAAAGAAATGCCGGTAAAGTATATATCAAAATAAGCCAAGGACTTTTAGAAACAAACTTATTATACGTAAACATCACAAATGCAGAGCTTGCAGAACCGATTATTAAAGCAAAAACAACGTCATAAACAGTATGAACACCAAGATATATTCTTGAAATTCCCACTAAAATTACCGCTGCAAAGCATAAAAACTTAAATATTCTTTTTAGATGAAATCCTAATGTTCCGTAAACTACAGTAGCAAGCTGAGTATGTCCGCTCGGAAATGAATAACCTGTAGCGGCAGGAACTGCTTCTTCAACTACTCTTAATTTAGGGTCATTTAAATTAAAAGGTCTTTCTATTTTAAAAATGTTTTTAAACATATTATTAGTAGCCAAGCTAAAGGTTACAGACGCAGCAAAAGGATAAGCAAATTTTTTATCGGTACACCAATAAATAAAGCCTAAGAGAACTATAACTAACATTGTTTCAGAAAGCTTTGTGATATTAAGAAAGAAAAAGTCAAGATATTCATTAGCAAAGCTTTGTAAAAAATATGTAACTTCCACAATTAACCTCCGTGATTTATTCTTCGTCTGTTGTTTCTAAAGGTAAAACAATAGTAACAGTAGTACCTTCATTTTCTTTGCTTTCGATAATAAGCTTACCATTGTGAAGCTTCATTATTTCGTCAGAAAGCGCAAGACCAAGGCCTGAGCCTCTTTGAGAATTCGGCCCTTTTACAAATCTTTCTTTTGCTTTAGAAAGAATTTCACTAGGTATTCCCTTTCCAAAATCACGTACAAATACTTTTAAATAAGCATCTTCTTCTTTTGCAGTGATTTGGATATTTCCTTCTTTTTCAGAATGCTTGATTGAATTATCAATAATATTTATAAGAACTTGTTTTAATCTGTCAGGGTCTCCCACAACAGACGGCAGCTCTCCTTCGGGGATATATTCGATTATTATTCCCTCACGTCTTGCTCTTTCTGCCATTATATACGTTGTTTCAATCAATATCTGTCCGATATCAATACGCATCATATTCATAGAAAGACGGCTGTTTTGCATTTTAGAGAAATCCAAAAGTTCTTCGACCATTTTTGTAAGTCTTTGAGCTTCATCGTTTATAACGTTAAGACCGTGTTCGACAGTAGGAGCATCTATAGTTATATCACAGCCTAACATTGTTTCACTCCAACCTTTTATCGCAGTCAAAGGAGTTCTGAGCTCGTGAGAAATTGATGAAATGAAATCATTTTTTATTTGCTCTGTGTTAGCAAGCTCGTGAGCCATATTGTTTATTGAATCAACAAGCTCTCCCATTTCATAGGAGTAATTGTTATCAAGACTAACAGTTAAATTTCCTTCTGCTATTGCTTTTGTAGCCTCGGTAATTTTTGAAAGAGGTTTTACAAATGAGTTGACATAATAGCTTCCCGAAAAGAAAACAAGAGCTAAAATAAACAGACATATCGCTATCGAAATCAGAATAACAAGAATAATATAATTATTTAGCTTTTCCAATGAAACAACAAAACGTGCAATAGCTCGTATATTTCCCGAAGAGTCTTTAAGGCCTACAGAAACTGCCATTATATCTTCATTGGTTTCAAGGTTTTTACCCGTATAAGAAGCGCTTGAAAGCCACATAGCTTGTTCAACATCAGGTGTTTCAAGAGCATTTATAGGGATATATCCGTTAGAGGACGATAGAATTTTGCCGTTTAAATCTACAATTTGGAGTTCAAATTTATCCTTGTCCTCAAAATCCTCTGTGAGCTTTATAGCGGCGCTGTAAAAATCGCTTGATTGGTTTTTATAATATTTATTAAAAAATTGAGCTGTAACAGTTGCCGTTGTTGTTATTTTTTGATTTACACTGTCTTTATAATAGGTAGAGATAACAATTGAAAAGACTACTTCAAAAGCTATAAGAAAAATTAAAATTATTCCAAAAACATTAAAAAGCCAGCTTTTTGTTATGCTTTTAAAATTCATTGTTATCCCTCCTTTTTTAATAATAAATTTTATATTATACTTCCCATTTATATCCGTATCCCCAAAGAGTATGAATATATTTAGGAACTGATGGGTCGTCTTCGATTTTCATTCGTAATCTTCTGATGTTTACATCTACTATTTTAAGTTCTCCGAAATACTCTTTTCCCCAAACCTTATCCAGAATCTCTTCTCTTGAAAGGGCTTTCTTAGAATTTTCCATAAATAACTTCATTATTAAAAATTCAACTTGGGTTAAATCTTTTTGGATATTATTTTTAAGTAAAATTCTGCTTCGTAAATTTAAAGAAAAAGGTCCGTCTTCAAGAATTTCATCAACTTTTTGTTGAGGTGATTTTATATTTACTCTACGATAAAGCGAATCAACACGTGCAGTAAGCTCAGAAGGAGAAAATGGTTTTGGAATATAATCGTCAGCACCTGTCATAAGGCCTGTAACTTTATCCATCTCCTGTGCCTTTGCAGAAAGAATTATTATACCAACTGTATTGCTCTTTTTTCGAATTGTATCACATACAGTAAAGCCGTCAATTCCGGGTAGCATAACGTCAAGAATAGCAATATCAATATCGGGATTTGAATTAAAAAGCTCTATTCCCTCTTCACCTGAAGATGCTTCTATAACTTCGTATCCGCTTCTTTTTAAGTTAATTATTACAAAATCACGTATTATTTTTTCGTCTTCTACAATTAGTACTTTTTTCATAATTAACAGAGACATTAAAAATGTTCTCCTGCACCGCCTTTTTTATTTTTGAATGAATGTTGCTTGAAAAAAGTTGTTTTCTATATATGCCGGCGTAATTGAAAGCATTGAAGAATATTGAGAGAGCGGGTCATAAATATAAAGAGCAAAAAGACGTTCTTCATTTCTTTTAAGAACAGACCAATTAACTTTATTTTCTTTTTTCTCCCAATCTTCCGGACTTAAAGAATAAATTGAAAACAAGTTTATTTTTTCTTTGTTTTCGTTTTGTATATAGAAAGTAATTTGATTTCCTGTTTCTTTTATAGCATTTACTTTTCCCAACCATTTTTCAGGAAAAACCAAAAAGTATTTTTCGTTAGGATTGATAATGGAATACATATTATGATTAAATGAGTTACCTGAAAAGCTGAACCATTCGATTATTCGCATATTTTCGTTGCCCTGTTGAATTGTTTCGTTAGGTTGTATCGCTTTTGAAATCTCTGTTACTCCGTCATTATCAATATCTTGAATATAAGGATAACCGGCTCTTTTTAACAACGAATCAAAAAGTGTTATATCGTTATTAAGAGTAAGGTTTTTGATTGTTTTATTATCAAGAGAAATAATTTCAGTGAGATTATTTACGTTGTCCAAGGTTTCGCTTATAAAAAACGCAGGAGAGGCTTCTGTTTTTCCAAAATAGATATTTGTAATAGCTGTTGCCTGAGAAAAAAGATTACACTCACTGACAACTGTCGGTAAAGAGTTATCGGCAACAATTAAGCTTGCTTTATTACTTTTTTCTTTATTCAAAGAAATTGTTAAAATTTCATTTTGCGGAGTTATATTTATGTAGTTATATTGGTGAGTTAAAAGTTCTTTTTCAGAAGAACCGGAAATATCATAGACAGAAAGTCCCTTTGAATCTCCGAATTTTGTAGAAACACCTATAACAATTTCTTTCCTTCCATCTCCGTTGTAGTCAATAAACTCGATTATATCAACGCCTATGCCTGTTATGGAAAATCTGATAAGCTGAGCCCAATGACCTATACTGTTCTTTAAAACGAGAATATGCGCCACTGAATCTCCTGATTGTGGCGCATAAACAGCTATAGCCTCCTGCTCTTCATCGGAGTCTATATCCATAAAATTTATTGTATTGCGGAAATTACCCTTTGCAGGCTGCAAGAAGGTTATTTCACTTCCAACGAGCTTATAAATGTCAGACTTAAGCTCTTTCATTTTTTCGGTAGTTTGAGGCGGAACCAAAAAGCCGGACAAATCATCAACAGAATTACAGCCCGACATAATAAGAATAACTAAAGCACATAATACATACAAAAGTTTTCTTTTTAAAAAAAGCTCCACTTTATACTCTCCCAAATTGCTTTATTCCGCAGAAATAATATAGTAATAAATAGGTTGTCCGCCGTTAATTGTGTTAATATCACAATTTAAGGAATTGATAAGTCTTTCGTTTACAGCCTCTGCTTGTTCCTCGTTAACATCAGAACCATAAAACAATGTAACATATCCTGCCCCATCTTTTGTAAGTTCTGCAGCAACCTTATCAATACAGATATCAATATCTTTTTCAACAAAGGTAACTTTATTTTCTATAAGACCTAAAATTTCCCCTTCTTTGATTTGATGACCGTCAAATTCGGAATCTCTTGCAGCAAATGTTATCTGACCTGTTTTTACTTTTTCGCAAGCTGCCATCATTGCCTGTGAATTTTCTTCTTTTGATGCATCGGGGTTAAACTCCAACATAGAGGTTATTCCCTGAGGAATTGTTTTTGAAGGAATAACAACTACTTCCTTTTGGGCTATTTCTGCCGCCTGAGAAGCCGCCATTATAATATTTTTATTATTCGGTAAAACAAATACAATTTCTGCAGGAACTGAGTTGATAGCTTTTATAAGGTCATCTGTGCTGGGGTTCATTGTTTGACCGCCCTCAACGATTTTATCAACACCCAAATCAGAAAAGACAACACTCAACCCTTCGCCTGCACATACAGAAACAAAGCCAAAGGTTTTCTCAGCCTGTGCAACCTCATCCTCTGTTGTATCAGCTTGAGTCTCTGCCTGTCCGGATGCTTGTTCGCTGTGTTGTTCTTTCATATTTTCTATTTTGATTTTTATGAGAGAACCGTTTTTCAAAGCTTCTTCAAGCACTTTTCCGGGATTATTGGTATGAACATGTACTTTTATAATATCGGTATCGTCAACAGCAACAACGCTGTCACCTATCGTATATAAAAACTTTTTAAAAGATTCAGCATTAGCTGATTCTGATTTTTCAATTAAAAACTCGGTACAGTATGCAAATTTAATATCCTCAGTGTTGAAGCTTTGGAAATCTGCCTTTTGCACTGTCTGTTCAGAAGCTTCTTGAGCTTCTATTACTACTCCGTCACGCAAAAAGCTAAGCATACCGAAATATATTTCAAGTAGGCCTTTTCCGCCTGCATCTACAACCTTTGCTTGTTTGAGAACAGGAAGCATTTCAGGAGTTTTATCAAGAGTTTCTGAAGCTGTATTATATACAAGTTCAAAAAGCTTTGTTGTGTCGGTAATTTTATTTGCGTTTTCCAAAGCCTTCTGAGCAGCAACTCTTGCAACTGTTAAAATAGTTCCCTCAGTAGGCTTCATAACAGCACCGTATGCAGCTTTAACACCACTGTTAAGAGCATTGGCAAAACCGATTGAATCAACCGATTTTACACCCTTTAACTCTTTTGAAAAGCCTCTGAAAAGTAATGAAAGAATAACACCGGAGTTTCCTCTTGCGCCTTTAAGTAAGGCAGTTGCAACTTTATCTGAAACAACACCGATTTCATCACTATTTATTTTTTCAAGCTCTGCACGTGCCGCACAGATTGTCATAGACATATTTGTACCTGTATCTCCGTCAGGAACAGGAAAAACGTTAAGGTCATTAATGGACTGCTTTTTATTATCAATATTATTAGCAGCCGATATTACCATTTGCTTAAAAATAATACCGTCTATCATTTCTAAAATAACTCCTGTCTTAATTTTTGATTGCATCAACATAAACATTGATTTTTTTAACGTTAAAGCCTGTAGCTGTTTCAACAGCATAGCTTACGTTGTGAGTGATGCTTTGAGTAATAGCGTTGATGTTTATGCCGTAGGAAACTACGATATGCATATCAATAATAATTTCATTATCTTCAAATTTAACAATTATGCCCTTTTCAATATTTTCAAAATTTAAAATAGTAGCGATACCGTCAACAGCATTTTTTGAAGACATACCCTTTACGCCAAAGCTTTTGGTAGCAGCATTGCCGGCAAGAATAGCAACAGCTTTATTGTCAACAAGAATTTCGCCGTAATTGTTTTCGTATTTTAACATTTGAATTACCTTTCCTTTCTTGAATATATAAAAAATCAGTAAATTTATTTTGCTATTTAACTAATATATTTTAACTCATTTTTTAATATTTTACAACTGTTTTTTATAATAATCGGGATTTTGTCCTTATTTTTCTTGCAAATGTATAATATTTGGTATATAATAACGATTGTGCGAGGTGACATAGCACTATTTTTATTCGAAAAAAGGAATGTGAAAAATGAAAAAAAATGTGCATTTTCTCGCAAGAACTGCAATTGTATGTGCTCTTTATGCAGTGATGACTTTAAGCTTTGGTGTTATAAGCTACGGACCTGTTCAATTCAGGCTTTCAGAACTGCTTTTACTTTTGTGTTTTTTAGACCCAAGATACATCTTAGGAGTTACCTTGGGCTGTTTTTTTGCAAATTTATTTGGGCCCTATGGCATTGTAGATGCTCTTTTTGGCTCGTTACATACCTTGATATCTACTGTATTTACCGCCCTCACTCCATTTATAATCAAAAACAGAAAAATTCTTTCTTTGATTATTTCAAGCCTTTGGGCAAGTATTTTAAGCTTTATTATTGCTTTTGAAATGGTGTTTGTATTTACAAGTGAAGAAAGCTTTTGGTTTTGGTATTTCTTTGTTGCCTTAGGAGAGTTTGTGGTGATTTCCGTTGTAGGTGTTCCCTTTTACTCTGTTATTTTAAAGAATCAACGTCTTTGCAACGCTTTGAAATTCGAAGCTTACAAAAAAAATCACTGAGAAGCTGAGAGCATTCCTCCTGCATTACTCCACCCACCGTTTCGGGCTTATGGTTGTAGGGTAAATCAAATAATTTAATTACAGAATCAACAGAGCCTGCTTTATAATCATATGCGCCGAATACTACTTTTTTTATTCTTGAGTTTATTATAGCTCCTGCGCACATGGGACACGGTTCAAGGGTTACGTACATTTCACAATCCTCAAGCCTCCAACCGCCTAATTTTTTACATGCTTTATCTATTGCAATAATCTCTGCGTGCTTTAAAGCGTTTTTATTTATTTCCCTTTGGTTTTTTCCTCTTGAAATTATTTTACCATCTTTAACAATAACCGCCCCGACCGGAACTTCACCGAGGAGGGCGGCTTTTTTTGCCTGTTCAATGGCTTTTTTCATAAAAAAATATTGTTTTTCCATTATGCAATACACTCATTTTTAGATTTAACGTTGTTTATTTAAAAGCTTGACAATATTACGGTTATAAAAGAAAATATCAACAAAATATAAAACAACGGACGTTTTAGCATAGTTTTAAAGCATTCTGAAAAAGAACAAGAATCTTCATCCTTATCTATACCTATTTTATTATTTAAGACAAAAACAATCAGCGTTATTGCGCCTATTAAAAGAAGGGTAAGATTTGTAATACTTGAAATTAAAACGAGTAGATTTTCGTTTTCAATTACCTTTGATAAAAACTCAAAAATTACACTAATAGAATTATTGAGGAAATGAACAATTATACCAATCCATATTGAGTCAAATTTAATAACAAAATATCCCATTACAAGACCTGCAACAAAGGCATATGGAATTTGATAAAAGGTTCCGTGCATCAATGAAAATAAAAGTGCAGAGAAAACGATAGCAAAGCTTTTGGAATATTTTTTCACAGAGCCTAACACAACGCCTCTAATTGCAAATTCCTCAACCAAAGGCGGAATAATTGCCATATGAACAAAATAAAGCACAATACTGCCAATAGAACCCGTATTCATTTCTGTTATAGGATTATTGACACTTATTCCAAAGCTTCCTAAAAAGTTTATAATAAAATTTGTTATATAAGAAGCGACAAACGAAAAACCTATTGTAATAAAAAAGGCATAAAACACATGAGAAAATTTAGGTTTTTTAAAGCTAATAATTTCTCTCATAGGATATCTTCTGGCAGCGGAAATACTCAAAAAAGGAACTGTAAAATAAAAAATATATAAAAGCATATTTATCAAAAGGCCGTAAATATTATCGGTGGATAAAACATAATTTACCGCATTTTGTGCATCATAAATTCTATTGGTGTAAAATGCTGATATGATTGTCAATGCAAGGGAAATTAAAATAAACAGAACATTTCCGATAATGGTGAGAAGTAAAATTCCTGTTATTCCCGAATTTATATCCTTTTTCAATAAATATTTATTTAAATTGTTCTGAAAGTTATTTTCCATAATATACACCTTTTTTATTTATGTTTCCTCTGAGCCAATGCCTTCCGAGGAAGAAATATCAGAGCTTTCCGTTTTTTCGGAAGAACTTCCTTCAGGGTCTTGTGATGGTTCGGAAACCTCAGAAGAGCTGCTTTCCTCTGAAGATGTAGAATCCGACGAAGCTTCTTCAGAGCTTGAGTCGGGTTGTGAAGATGATTCCTCTGAAGATACATCTGAAGAAGAGCTGTTATCTTCGCTTTCGTTGGGTTTTGAAATTTCACTTGAAGCACTGCCAGATGTATCGGAAGAAATATCAGAAGAAATTTCGGAAGAAATATCACTTGATACATCAGACGATGAAGATTGTGAATTCTCATCAAAAGAAGGATAGATACTTTCACTTTTAATAAGCTTACCGTGAACAACTAATCTTTTGCTAATGTTATAGCAGGTAGATAAAGTTATTATTTTATCATCTGATGTTGCATCTGCTTTAAGGGTGGGAATTGTATTCCTATCATTTAGAGATTGAACAAATTCTGAAAAATCCTCTTCCCCGCTAAAGCCTGTTTTTATGTAATTGAAATCAACAGTTGTTACATAAATAGAAAAAATCTGCCATACAGTTTTTTGAGTTGCTGTATTTAAAAATATAAAATGATTTGTCTTTACATTATACCACCAATCATCACGGCAGAAAGTCAAAGAGCCAAACATACTGTAATCCATTCTCTCGTGTCCGTAAAGAATAGTGTTGTATCCCAAATTATAAAAATTACATCTGAAATCTCCGAAAACCCAGCCTGCTTTGTTTTCATTTTTATTAAAGTCATGTGTAAGGTAAAAATCGTTGTCGTCTGTTTGTACAACAGGATAATCAACATTAGTTCCCATAACCTTAATCCACGCAACAGTATCGGCATTAAGATTTTGAAGCTCGTCTATATCGGTTGTTAAAAATTTGATTTTTGAAACGTCAACTTCCTCTTCTTCGTTTTTAATCTCTTGATTTATAAGCACCTTATCTTCATTTTTGTTGCCCATTTCAATCAATGTGTTTTTTAAATCGTCTGTATTTTTATTTTCATAAAACCAAACAGAGATATTATACACGGAAAACAAAAACACCGTTGCACATATTATAAGCGCTATATTCAAAACAGTTTTACCTGCTAAAAAACTGTTCATTTTCGAAAAAATAGTTTTAAAATCAATTTTCATATTAAAAATCCTTTTGCAACAAAGATATATAATAATAGATATAATAACAGATTTTAGTGTTAAAAGCAATATATAAATTATTAACAATAAATTGATTTTTGTAGATTTATCTCTTGAGGGAAAACTATTTTAAGAAAGAAGGTGATGATATTAAAAAAAGATATTTTTTTCTCTTTTTATGTGCTCTTACTATTTTTAGCACAAATTTTTTCATGTTAAATAATAAAGCTGAAAATAAACTTGACGACGAGGCTCAAACAGCATTTGGACAAATTTTTTCAGCTTCGATTTTTGAAAACGAAAACATTTTTTCAAAGGATAATAATATTTTTTTCTCAAACCCATTAAACGATTCACAAAAACAGCAAAAGAAATTAATGGTAGGCGGACAAGCATTTGGAATTAAATTTTTTACTCAAGGCGTTATTGTTGTAGGAATGACAAATATTATAAGTAACGGAAAAGAAACAAATCCCGCTTATTCGTCAGGAATAAGAATAAGAGATATAATTACAAAAATAGACGGAAAAGAAATAAATACTATAGAAGATTTTTCAAGAATCATAAACGCATCTCCTGACAAAGAGTTTGTTTTAACAGTTTCAAGAAACAATTCTGTTTTTGATATAAAGTTAAAGCCTGTACTGTCAGACGATGATAAAAAATATAAAATAGGTGCCTGGATAAGAGACAGTACTGCAGGAATAGGCACAATAACCTTTATTGATACTCAAAACGGTACCTTCGGAGGATTGGGACACGGAATATATGATGTAGATACAGGAAACCTTATGCCTCTATCCTCTGCTGACGTATATTTAGCCAGTGTAACAGGAGCTATAGCAGGACAAAAAGGAGTACCTGGAGAATTAAAAGGTGTTTTTCTCGAAAATAAAAAGCTATCTAATCTTTATAAAAATACCGAATGCGGAGTTTTTGGAAAAATAGAAGAAGCTTCAAATCAAGATGTTTTGCCCATAGCTTCAAAGAATGAAATAAAATGCGAAAAAGCACAGATAAGATGTACTTTGAACGGTACAACACCGGAATACTTTGATATAGAAATTATATCTTTATATAAAAATTCAGTAACAGAAACAAAAAATATGCTTATTAAAATTACCGACAAAAAGCTTTTAGAAATAACAGGTGGAATAGTCCAAGGAATGTCAGGCTCCCCTATTGTTCAAAATGGAAAGCTTATCGGCGCAGTTACACACGTTCTTGTAAACGACCCAACAAAAGGCTACGGAATTTTTATTGAAAATATGTTAAAAACAGCGTAAGGTATTACAAAGAAATATAAAAGCTCATCGTTTGACAGCGATGAGCTTTTATATTGAATATTATAATAATTTGTAAACTTGCTTTTTAAAAACAATTCGTTTATATGAATGTTTCCATGATAGTCAATGCCTTCTATAACCAATCGCCAATGTTTATTGGGAGCCGGCTTGTCAACATGGAAAATGTTCTCAAACTGCCACCAACGTGACGGAACCCATTCACAAGCCAAACTGTTATTTCCGTAATATGGATCAGGGATAACGCCGTGTTGCTTAAGAATCGTGTAGACATCACACGGATATTCTATCGACATGGTTTTGGTAATACCGAGAAGCGGGATACCGGTTTCGACACTTTTATTTAAAATAGTTGCATAGGGCCAGTATCCTGTTACCGACCAATCCTTTAAATTTATACGCATGTTGCCAACAACCGATAAGTAAGCAAAATACACGCATATATCACTACAAAATTTATATTAAAAATTGGAGGTTAAACTGATTGAAAAATAAGCAGTGCTATAAAGCTTGAGGTATTTGACATAGCGCCTACCAATCCATATTGACAATTTTTTATACTTATGTATGCAAATATACCTCAAGAATTAAAAAGTTTTTTACCTAATATAACGAATATATTGAATTGTTGAAAAATAAGTAAAAAAATCAGTTGACAAATTACTTAAAAATATGTATAATATTTGCTGTATCAGAATGAATGAGGTGGTTTCATGCCGTATTCTCTGTATGAGTTGCTCAAGATTGAAGGCTCTGTTCTTGAATTTGAGGATTTTTGCAATATGCAAGACGGTGTGTTTCCCGACGGCTCATATTTTAAAAGCCCTGTTCCCTATAAATGTGTTGTAAAAAACTATTCGGGTACTTTGGTTCTTACTTTAAACTGTAAGGCTGAGTTAATCAGCTATTGTGACAGATGTCTTGATGACATTGTTTGTCCTGTAGAGTTTGAAGTAGAAGGAGAGGTTTCCTTCTCACCTACCGATGACCCTGATAAATTTTACGCCAAGGACGGCATGCTTGATGTCAGTGAGCTTATTGTGGATTATCTGAATTCTTCGATACCCATGAAAAAGCTTTGCAAAGAGCATTGCTTAGGGCTTTGTCCTGTTTGCGGAATTAATCTTAATCATAGTTCTTGTAGCTGTGAAACAAAAGAAATTGATCCCCGGCTGGAGAAGCTCAGAGATTTATTTTAGTAATTATTCTCTGAATTTTTAAGGAGGTGTCAAATAATGGCAGTACCAAAGAGAAAGGTTTCAAAGGCAAGAAGAGATAAAAGACGTTCTAACGTTTGGAAGCTCGATGCACCCAATTTAGTTAAATGTTCCCATTGTTCCGAGTTGATTATGCCGCATAAGGTATGTCCTGCTTGCGGATACTACGACGGAAAAGAAGTTGTAAAAAAAGAAGCATAATCTGAAGGTTAAGCCTTTAAGCCGCAGTATTTAAGATATTGCGGCGCTTTTTTTGATTATGCTCTTACGCTTCGGAAAGGAAATTTTAAAATGGCAAAGATAATAAGTATTGACAAAGGCTCCCCTGCTTATAAATCTTCAATTTTAGTTGGCGATGAGCTTGTTTCAATAAATAACAATAAAATAAATGATTTGCTTGATTATATGTATTATTCAAATAACAGCAAATTAACTTTATGTCTTTTATCTAATGGTATTGAAAAAACAGTAAAAATCTTTAAAGATGAATATGAGGATTTAGGCCTTAATTTTGACAACTATTTGTTAGACAAAGAAAAAAGCTGTAAAAACAAATGTGTTTTTTGTTTTATCGACCAATTGCCAAAAGGTATGCGTAGCTCTCTTTATTACAAGGATGATGACGTAAGACTTAGTCTTTTAACAGGAAACTATGTAACACTTACAAATCTTTCCGAGCAAGATATTCAACGAATTATAAAACTTAAAATAAGTCCTATAAATATTTCGGTACATACGACTGACGGTGAACTGCGAGTAAAGATGATGAAAAATCCCAACGCAGCAAAAATAATGCCTATTTTAAAAAGCTTTAATGAAGCTAAAATAAATATGCGCTGTCAGCTTGTAATTTGTAAAGGACTTAACGACGGCGAGGCATTAAAGAAAAGCCTTGCAGACCTTTATGAGCTATATCCTCAGGTGTCAAGCGTAGCTGTTGTTCCTGTTGGGCTTACCTGCCACAGAACAGAGCTTTACCCCCTTGAGCCTATTTTAAAAGAAGATGCTTTGGAAATAATAAAAACGGCCGAAGAATTTTCAAAAAAAGCATTAAAGGAAAAAGGCACTCGTTTTTGTTATTGCGCTGACGAAATGTATATAAAAGCAGAGCTTGATATTCCCGACAATGAATATTACGAAGAGTATGAGCAGCTTGAAAACGGAGTAGGTCTTTTAAGGCAGTTTGAACAAGAATTTCACTATGAATTTGAAGAAATGGAAGCACTGAAAAAAGATGTTCGCTTTTCCGTGGCTACAGGAACATCTGCTGCTCCGTTTTTAAAAAGTTTACTTGACGAAGCACGAAAAAAATGGCATAATTTAGAGTATGAAATATATGCAATAGAAAACGATTTTTTCGGAAGAAGCGTAAATGTTGCAGGCCTTCTTACAGGACAGGATATTTTAAAACAGCTTAAGGGTAAAAAGCTTTATGAAACGTTGCTTATATCCTCTGCTATGTTAAGACACGGCACAAATACATTTCTTGATGATTATACCATACCTCAGCTTGAAAAAGAGCTTAATGTTAAAATAATACCTGTCGACTGTGACGGCGGTACTTTTATTGATTTAATTTATGAAATGGGAGGTAATACTGTTGGCTAAACCGGTTATTGCTATTGTCGGACGTCCTAATGTTGGAAAATCTACTCTTTTCAACAAGTTAATCGGCAAACGACTTTCTATAATTGAAGATACTCCCGGTGTTACCCGTGATAGAATTTACGCCGAGGGTGAATGGCTTAATCGCCATTTTCTTTTAATTGATACAGGCGGAATAGAGCCTGCAAGCGAAGATTATATTCTTAAGCGTATGCGTGAACAAGCTCAGATAGCTATTGATAACGCTGACGTTATTATAATGATGACAGACTTACGTACAGGCGTTACTGCGGCAGACAGAGATGTTGCTGCTATGCTTAGAAAATCTTCAAAGCCTATTGTTCTTTGCGTAAATAAGGTTGACAGTATAGGAAATCTTCCTACGGAATTTTACGAATTCTATAATTTGGGTCTTGATGAACCGATTGCAATTTCCTCTGTTCACGGTCATGGTACCGGAGATTTATTGGATAAGGTTTTTGAATATATCCCTAAAGATGAAAGCGAAAAAGAAGAAGAGGATTGTATAAATGTTGCGGTTGTCGGAAAACCAAATGTAGGAAAATCCTCTCTTATAAATAAAATTCTCGGCGAAGAAAGAGTTATTGTATCAGATATTGCAGGAACTACAAGAGATGCAATAGATGCATACGTTGAAAACAAATTCGGCAAATTTAATTTTATTGACACTGCGGGAATGAGAAGACGTTCTAAGATAGAGGAAAATGTTGAAAAATACAGTGTTATACGTTCTTTATTAGCTGTTGAACGTGCCGATGTTGTTGTTATTATGCTTGATGCCCGTGACGGTGTTACTGAGCAAGATACAAAAATTGCAGGCTTTGCTCACGAAAAAGGAAAAGCTTGTGTAGTTGTTGCTAACAAATGGGATATCGTTGAAAAAGACGATAAAACTATGAATAATAAGAGAAAGCAGATACAAGAAGACTTAGGCTTTATGTCATATGCACCGATTGTTTTTATTTCTGCTTTAACAGGTCAGCGTCTTGATAAATTATTTGAACTAATCAACTTTGTCAATGAACAGACAACTCGCAGAATTGCTACCGGTGTTTTAAATGAAATGCTTGCAGATGCTACCGCAAAGGTTCAGCCTCCTTCCGATAAAGGAAAAAGGCTAAAGCTTTTATATATGACTCAAGCTTCGGTAAAGCCACCTGCTTTTGTTATTTTTGTTAATAATAAGGCTTTATTCCATTTTTCTTATCAGCGTTATATCGAGAACAGAATAAGAGAAGTTTTTGGAATGACAGGAACTCCCATTCATCTTATTATCCGTGAACGTGGAGAAAAGATTGAAAACTAAGCTTGAAAGGTAGGAAAGGCATAAATAGCTTATGTCATTTTGATATGGATTTTTTTATAACTTATATTTTACCTTGTATATATTCTTATTTTATAGGAAGCATCAGCTTTTCTATAATATTAACTAAGATATTATTAAAAAAAGATATCAGAGATTTTGGAAGCGGAAACGCAGGCGGAACCAATGTTGCAAGAACCATAGGAACTTTACCGGGCCTTGCAGTTGTTTTACTCGACGCTTTTAAATGTGTGATATGTATATGGATTTCTCAATTCTTAATTCCCGGCGTAGATAATAAAACATCAATGGCTTTAGCAGGACTCTTTTGTATTATAGGTCATATGTTCCCTGTTTTTTATAAGTTTAAGGGCGGTAAAGGTATTTCTTCCTGCGCCGGCTTTATGCTTGCTATGTGCCCTATCGGATGTCTTATTTTAGTTACTCTTTTTGTTATTATTGTTGCAATTTCACGTTACATATCTCTTGGCTCTGTTTTAGCTATATCTCTTACACCCATTATATCCTATATTTTTATGCCCGAGCAGTATAAGCTTTCCGTTGCAATTATTTTTATATTAGTTGCTGCTCTTGCAATTTTTATGCATCGTTCCAATATAAAAAGACTTATAAAAGGAACTGAGTCAAAATTTTCTTTTAAGAAAACCCAAAAAAACAAATAAGCTATATGAAAGGAAGATAAAAATATGGCTGTTATAAGCGTAATAGGCTCAGGCGGTTGGGGTACTGCTCTTTCTGTTATGTTGTCTAAAAACTCTCATCAAGTTACTCTTTGGTCATTATTTAAAGAGGAAATTGATGCTTTAGAAAAAGACAGAGAAAACAAATTGCTCAAAGGTGTAAAAATTCCCAAAGACATCTTTTTAACAAGTGACTTAAAGGAAATACCCGCTTCTGATGTTTATGTACTTGCTGTCCCCTCTTTTGCAATTCGTTCAACAGCACGTCTGTTAAAAAATATTTTAAAAGAAAATGATGTTGTTTGTAATATTTCCAAAGGACTTGAAGAAGAAACCCTGCTTCGTATGTCCCAGGTTATAAAAGAAGAACTCCCCTTTTGCAAATTAGCTGTTCTTTCAGGACCTTCACATGCTGAAGAGGTTGCAAGAGGAATTCCTACGACAAATGTAGTAGGCTCTGAGGATTTAGAGCTTGCTAAAAAGCTTCAGGATATTTTTATGAATAAAAGCTTCAGAATTTATACCTCTGATGATATAATCGGAATGGAATTAGGCGGTTCTTTGAAAAATGTTATTGCTCTTGCCGCCGGCTGTTGTGACGGTATGGGACTTGGAGATAACACAAAAGCGGCTCTTATGACACGCGGTATTGCCGAAATGGAAAGATTGGGAGTTGCTCTTGGTGCAAAGGCATCAACCTTTACAGGTCTTACAGGCTTTGGTGATCTTATTGTTACCTGTACAAGTATGCACAGTAGAAACAGAAGATGCGGTATTTTAATAGGACAAGGCAAAACCGCTAAAGAAGCTATTGAAGAAGTCGGAATGACGGTTGAAGGATATAAAACTGCCGCAGCTGCATATATGCTTTCTCAAAAGGTAAACGTTGATATGCCTATTATCACTGAAATATACAATGTATTATATAAAGATAAAAAAGCAACAGAAGCAATAAATGACCTTATGCTCAGAACAAAAAAGAACGAAACTGAAGAAGTTTGGTCTTAATAGAAAAAATCAGCCACTGCGTTAAATAACAGCAGTGGCTGATTTGTTTTTAAAGTCTTAATCTTTTTGAAAGCTTAATTAAATAATAGCTCGAAAAAGTTAATACAGGAATCATTATAATTGATGCTAAAGCTCGAGGAAGTGCTATCAAAGCGAAGGATTGACTATATAAAAGAATAAGCCATAAAGTATTTAGAACAAAAGCAATAATTTGAATAAATATCGAGGAGATAAAGCAAATTAAAAGCTCAGAAGATACCTTAGAAAGTATTTTCTTTATAAGCACAGGAACAATTCCAACCAAAAAGTTAGTAAGTGTAAATCCCGGGAAATAAGGTCCTATAGGAAAAACAAAAGCACCTATAAGGTCAGCCACAACACCTGCACCTGCTCCGTAAAGACCGCCTAAATAAAGAGCTGCAAAAATAATAGGAATATATCCAAAATCAAGTCTGATTGATATAACACCTGCTATTGGAATTGTAGTAGGCAAAAACCTTGTTAAAATAATTGAGATAATAGCTAAAATTGCTGATATCGTCAAATTACGTGTATGACTTCTCTTCATTATATAATAACTCTCACTTTTTTATGATTTCAGGTTTGAATTTATAAAAAATATCTGTATCAATAATTGCTTTACCTGCTGTAAGCTCTATAATTTTTTTATCTATCTGAGCCTTTTTTTCGGGCTTTACACAGATAGCTATTTTTATATTTTCCGAAAAATTTGTTTCTTCAATTTGTCCTTCAAATTCTTCAATTAACAGCTTTATTCTTTCAAAATATTGGTATTCAACAACAATGTTATATACACAAAAATCTGTCATTAAAACTATCTGTGAAGCGTAAACCGCTTCTTGAGATGCCGCTGTATATGCTCTGACAAGACCGCCTGTTCCCAATAAAACTCCGCCGAAATATCTTGTCACAACAACTAAAACATCAGTTATATCTTCTTTTTTTAACATATCAAGCATAGGAAGTCCCGCTGTTTTTTGAGGCTCTCCATCATCACTGTAACGCTCTGTACCGTCACGCAGTCTGTAAGCATAACAGTTATGTCTTGCTGAAAAATGTTCTTTTTTTACAGCAGAAATATATTCATTTGCCTCTTCACTGCTTTCTATAGGAAAAGCTGCACCTATAAAACGGGATTTTTTTTCAACAATTTCTGCTGATGCAATTTTTAAAATAGTTTTATATGACAAATTTTCACACCCTTAAAACAAAGACATTTGACTGCTTTTATCAAGACTTGACAAAACTCCTGCTCTTGTCATTGCTTCAATAACTGTTTTTGTAACGTTAGTACGCAAGCTCAGCTCTTCAACAGATGCAAAAGGACCGTCCTCTCTCTTATTTACAATAGCATAAGCCGCATTTTCTGCAACACCTGTTATTGACGAAAGAGGGATTCTTATTTTTCCGTCTTCTATTTTATATTTAACAGCATCTGATTTATAGAGGTCTGCAGGCAGAAAAACAACATTTCTTGCCATAGCTTCTCTTATAATCTGCATAGCGGTATGAGTTGCCGCATCCTTTTGAGAAAGGTCTTTGCCTTGGGCTTCAAGCTCTTTTATTTTAGCTGTTACTGCATTTTTTCCTTCGTAAATAACCTCAGCATCAAAGCCTTCGGGACGTACTGTAAAATACACGGCATAAAATTCCAAAGGCTTATAAAGCTTAAACCAACCTAATCTGATAGCACCCATAACGTATGCGGCAGCATGGGCTTTAGGAAACATGTACTTAATCTTTTTACAGGAGTCAATATACCAATCGGGAACATTATATTCCCTCATAGTTTTTTCGTATTCCTCTGTAAGCCCCCTACCCTTACGGACATCTTCCATTATTTTAAATGCAATTTTAGGCGGAAGTCCCCTATACATAAGGTAAACCATTATATTGTCACGGGTTCCTATAACCTGAGAAATATCACAAATGCCATCTTTGATAAGCTCCTGCGCATTTCCTAACCACACATTTGTACCGTGAGAGAGTCCAGAAATCTGCAAAAGGTCGGAAAATGTTTTAGGCTGAGAATCTATAAGCATCTGCCTTACAAACTTTGTGCCCATTTCGGGAAGCGCAAGAGTTCCCGTTTCACATTCGATATCCTCTTTGGTAATTCCTAAAGGCTCTACAGATGTAAAAAGCTTAAGAACGTTTTTATCTCCCATAGGAATATCATTTATTTTTATTCCTGTCATATCCTCAAGATGCTTATACTGCGTGGGAGAATCGTGTCCAAGAATATCAAGCTTTAAGATAGTATCGTGCAAGGAATGGAAGTCAAAGTGAGTAGTAACTATATCAGACTCAGTATCATCGGCGGGATGACATACGGGAGAAAAGTCATAAATTTCATATTTTTTAGGAACAACTATCATTCCGCCCGGATGCTGTCCTGTAGTTCTTTTTATTCCGGTACATCCGTCAACAAGTCTCTGTTCTTCGGCTTTTGAAAGAATGGTACCCTTGCTTTCTAAATATTTTTTAACAAATCCGTAAGCAGTTTTATCGGCTATTGTGCCTATTGTTCCCGCCTTAAATACGTGGTCGTGACCAAAAATTTCTTCGGTATATTTATGGGCAGTAGCCTGATATTCGCCGGAAAAGTTCAAGTCAATATCAGGAGCTTTGTCTCCATCAAAGCCTAAGAAGGTTTCAAAAGGAATATCGTGTCCGTCGCTTTTCATTTTAGTTGAACATTTGGGACATAATTTTTCCTCAAGGTCAAATCCTGAACCTACAGAACCGTCTGTAATAAATTCACTGTAACAGCAATTAGGGCAACGGTAATGAGGCGGTAAAGGATTAACCTCTGAAATACCGGACATTGTAGCAACAAAAGAAGAACCTACAGAACCTCTTGAGCCTACAAGATATCCGTCCTCATTTGATTTTTTAACAAGCTTTACAGCAATCATATACATAACCGCAAAGCCATTTTTTATTATTGATTTTAATTCCTTTTCCAGACGCTCCTTTACAATATCGGGAAGCGGGTCTCCGTAAAGAGATTTTGCTGTTTCGTATGTAGCTCTTTCCAAATCCTCTTCACAGCCGGGTATTTCAGGCGAATAAGTGCCTGCAGGAATAGGAACTATATCGTCATCAATCATATCAGCTATTTTATTTGGATTTTCTACAACAACCTCATAAGCTGTTTTTTCATCAAGATATGAAAATTCATCAAGCATTTCTCTTGTATTTCTCATATACAGCGGAGGCTGTCTGTCAGCATCGACAAAGCCTTTTCCTGCCATAAGTATTCTTCTGAACACTTCATCCTCTTTTTCAAGAAAATGAACGTCACAAGTAGCAACAACAGGCTTATTAAGCTCTTTTCCCAATGCTATTATCTTTTTATTGATATTCTGCAAATCCTCTATACTGTGAACTTTTCTTTGTTCCTCAGGCACATCTAACAAATATAAGTCGTTACCTATCGGCTGAATTTCAAAATAATCGTAGAATTTGCCTATTTCAACTATTTTTTCGTGAGGTAAACCGTTCAAAACAGCTCTGTAAAGCTCTCCCGCTTCACAGGCTGAACCTATTATTAAACCTTCCCTGTTGCTTTCAATATCGCTCTTTAACATTCTTGGTTGTTTATAGAAGGTATCAAGATTGGAAATTGATACTAATTTATATAAATTTCTAAGTCCTTTTAAATTTTTGACAAGAATAATTTGATGATTATATTTATCTCTGTAGCTACCGCCTTTTTCTTTTAACAAGGCTATAACATTTTTAAATATCTGAGCAAGCATTAAAGCATCATCGGAAGCACGGTGATGATTAAATTTAGGGAGCTTTAAATGGTCAGCAACAAGATTCAACTTAACGCTTTTCATTTCAGGGAAAATATGTCTGCAAATAGGAACAGTGTCTATTTGTTTATTATTAAAAATCAAATTGTATTTTTTAGCAGCGGCTCTTATAAAAGAACAGTCAAATTCTGCATTGTGGGCAACAACAGTCCTACCTGCGCAAAAATCAATAAAGCTTTTAACTGCTTCATCTGCTTTTGGGGCATCTTTTACCATTTCATCAGTTATTCCCGTAAGCTCGACTATTTTTTGAGGAATAGGCTTTTGAGGATTTACAAAGGTGGAGAAAGTATCAAGAATTTCTCCGTCTTTAAAAATAACAGCTCCTATTTCTGTAATAGCCTCTGTCTGAGGTGAAAGCCCTGTTGTTTCAATATCAAACACAACAAATTCATCCTCGTATTTTGCATTAACACTTGTAAAAAACGAGGATATTTCGTCATTGATAAAATAGCTTTCTATTCCGTATAAAACTTTAATATTATTTTTCTTTGCTGCTGCAGCTGCTTCGGGATATGCTTGAACAACGCCATGATCTGTTATGGCAATAGCTTTATGTCCCCATTTAGCTGCACGTGCTATAAGGTCTGTAGGCGAAACAACAGCATCCATAGCTGACATAGATGTATGAGCATGAAGCTCTACCCTTTTTATAGGCTCGTTATCAGGGCGAAGAATCTTTTTGGTAAAAGAAATATCCTTTACCATAATTATATATTCACGTGCATAGTTGTCGTACTCGTAATTTCCGTTTACTATTACTGTTGCACCTTTTTTTATTTTAGAGGCTATTTCGTCTCCATCTGCAATCAAAGGGAAAAGCTTACAGGATATAGAGTTTGTTCTATCGGTAATATTAAAGCTCATTATATATTTTTTACCGTCTTTTGTTTCCTTAGCATCAAAAGAAAAAGTATCTCCGCTTACACATACGCTTTTATCGTACTCTTTAATATCTGCAATATGTATAGGCGCCAATAAAATAGGCTTACCGTAAATCACATTGTTTTTAGCTTCTTCTTCCGAAATACCGCTTTTCTTAGCAGGCTCTTTTCTCTCATAACGCTTTTTGACAACAAGCTTTTCCTGAGACACCGCTGTTTGAACGTTTGCCTCAGTTTCTTTCATTATTTTTTCAAGTTCTTTTTCCTGTTCTTCAAAATGCTTTTCTATATAATCTTTTGTACTGTCTTCTTCAACAAAGTCAAAAAGGATTTTCTTATCAAACATTTGAAAAATCAAGTCTGATAATTTTAAATCAATCTGCGATTGCTTTAAAATGTCTATTGATAAGGGGTTTATTTGTATTTTTAAAGTATTATCAGCTATAAAATAAGAAGAATTTTTAAAAAATCCGTTTATCATAGGAATTTTTGCTTTTGCATAAGTTAAAAACGTTTCAAAAAAATTCTCCTCTTCAATTAAATAAGAAGGAAACTTCGGTGCAATTTCAACCTTTTCAAGAGCATATAAATCAACAATTTTATCGCTTATAATCTTTATATATTGATTACCCACCAAAAAAGGTATTTCCATTGTAAAATGCAAAATTCTATCAGCTGTATTTGCTTTTACATTGAGCAAGGTACAGCTTTCTATTATTTCACGTTCTATATCGTATTCACATTTATAATTCTTTATCAACGAAGAAAATTCTCTGCCTTTACTCATTTGAAACCTCTTCTTAATTATTTTTAAAGTTCTTCTATAATTTTAAAAAGCTCGTCTATAATTTCATTTTCATTGACTTTTTTTAAAATTTTGCCTTTTTTAAATATTATCGCTTCTCCGTTACCGCCTGCAATGCCTACGTCGGCTTCTTTAGCTTCTCCGGGACCGTTAACTACACATCCCATAACAGCAACAGTTATAGGCTTTTGAACGTTTTTAAGCCTTTTTTCTACTTCTTTTGCAATAGATATTATATCAATACAAGTTCTTGAACAAGTGGGGCAAGAAATAAGATTTGCGCCCATTTTACGTATATCCAATGCTTTTAATATATCAAATGCGGCTTCAACCTCGTATACAGGATTATCGGTAAGCGAAACTCTAATTGTATCTCCTATTCCTTTTAAAAGCAAAGCTCCTATTGCCATAGAAGATTTTAATGTTCCCATACGCAAAGTGCCTGCTTCTGTAAGTCCTAAATGAAGAGGATACTTATAATTGTCAGACAAAAGCTCATATGCTCCTGTCATAACAGGAATACTTGAAGATTTCACAGAAACCACTATATTGTTAAAATCAAATTTTTCCAATAACTCAATATGTCTTTTTGCAGCTTCATATAAAGCTTTGGGAGTAACACCGTATTCACTCTGTATATCTTTTGGTAACGATCCTGAATTAACACCTATTCTTATAGGAATATTATTAGCAGTGCAAGCTTTTACAACTTCCTTTACCTTTTCGTCACCACCGATATTTCCGGGATTGATTCTTATTTTATCAATTCCGTTTTCCAAAGCCTTGAGAGCAAGTTTATAATCAAAATGAATATCGGCAACAAGAGGGATGTGTATCTTTTGTTTGATTTTTGAAATAGCATCAGCAGACTCATTATCTGGAACTGAAACACGAACAATTTCACAGCCTGCGTTTTCCAACTGTAAAATTTGCTCTGTAGTTTGTGCATAATCCGATGTTTTGGTATTACACATACTTTGTACAAGTATAGGGTTATTTCCGCCTATGCTTACGTTTCCTATTTTTACAGTATTTTTTTCAAGACGTTCAATTTTCATCAGCCAAACAGCCTCACAATATCATTAAATGTTATAACTACAAGAAGTAGCATCAATGCCGCTAAGCCTACAAAGTGAATAGCTCCCTCGTATTTCTGCGGTACAGGACGCCTTATAATCAGCTCAATTAAAATAAAAACTAATCTTCCTCCGTCAAGTGCAGGAAGAGGTAATAAATTTACAACACCTAAATTAACAGTTATAAAAGCAAATAAATTCAACAAAGACAGCCAACCGTATTTAGCGGCTTGTCCTACCGCTTGCGTTATTCCTACAGGACCCGACATATTTTCAAAGCCTATTGCACCTGTAAACATTTTTACAAATGAAACATAAACAGTTTTAACTATTGCCACAGTAGAATAAAAACCTTCTTTTATTACAAAAAGCGGTGTCTTTTTTGCCCTATATACCAAAAAATCTATATCAAGACCTAATAAGTTTCCTTTTTTATCAACAGTTAATTTCGGAAATTTAACATTTTCTAAAACAACTTCTTTTCCGTCACGTAGTACGGTTACATCTACAGCTTCTTTTCCTGCAAGAGTAAGTGTAAAAGAAATATCTGAATAAGTATTTATTTTAGTGTTATCAATTTTTTTGATGGTGTCATTTACTTGTAATCCGCAAGTGTTGGAAATTGCATTATCAGTAAAACCACCTATTTGAGTTGAAGCTACATTGGGGCTGAAAATAGTTATTCCAAGCATAACAATAAAGCCAAGTAACAGATTTAAAACAGCGCCTGCAGCAACAATTATAAATTTTTTATAAGGAGCTAAATTAACAAAAGCTCTGGGATTGTCGCTTTCTTCGTCCTCACCTTCCATCTTTACATATCCGCCTATAGGGAAAAGACGTATTGAATAAAGAGTTTCTTTTCCTTGTTTTTTAAATAAACAAGGACCCATTCCTATAGAAAAATCATTTACTTTTACATTAAATGCTTTGGCGGCTAAAAAATGTCCGCCTTCGTGTACTAAAACAAGTAAGCATATTATAATAATAAAATAAATAACCGACACTGTTTTTATCACCCTTTGATAAGTTTTTCTCTCACTAATGCATCTGTATTAATTATATCATCAAGATTAGGATTTAATACTGTTTTATGCTCATTAAATACTTTTTCTACAATATCAAAAATTTCCAAAAAGCTTATTTTTCCTTTTAAAAACCAATCAACAGCAACCTCATTTGCCGCATTAACTGCGCAAGGTAAGCTTCCGCCCACCTCTATTGATTTCATACAGATAGGCAAAAGACGGAAGGTTTCTGTATCAGGCTTATGGAAAGTAAGAGTATTATAATCTGTAAAGCTTAATGGCTTTACTGTTGTTTTTAATCTTTCGGGATAAGTTAAAGCATATTGAATGGGTATTGTCATATCGGGATATCCCATTTGAGCAATAACCGAGTTATCGCAAAATTCCACCATAGAATGAATAACGCTTTGACGATGTATAACAATGTCTATTTGGGAAGACGCAACATTAAAAAGCCAATACGCTTCTATAAATTCGAGGCCTTTATTCATCAGGGTTGCGCAGTCAATAGTAATTTTTTTGCCCATATTCCAATTTGGATGATTAAGGGCAAACTCCGGAGTAACGTCTTTGAGCTGCTCAATATTTTTTCCGAAAAAAGCACCGCCTGATGCTGTTAAAATTATTTTTTTGATTTCCTTTGATAAATTATTACAGCCTTGTAAGCATTGAAAAATAGCGCTATGCTCACTGTCAACAGGTAAAATATCAACACCGTATTGTTTTGCTAAAGCTGTTATAACATTTCCTGCTGTTACTAGAGTTTCTTTATTGGCAAGAGCAATATTTTTTTTGGCTTTGATAGCGGCTACAGTAGGCAATAATCCAATTATTCCGACAACAGAGGTAACAACCGTTTCTGCACTTTCTTCCGTAGCAGCGGCAATAAGACCTTCCATTCCCGAATAAACCTTTGTATCTGTGTCAGCAACTGCGGCTTTAAGAAGCTTTGCATTTTTTTCGTCAAACACAGCAGCAATAACAGGCTTAAATTCTCTTATCTGCGCTTCTAAAAGCTCGATATTGGAATTAGCAGTTAATGCTGATACCTTTATTCCCAAATGACGCGCTACATTTAAAGTTTGTGTCCCTATAGAGCCGGTAGAGCCTAAAATAGAAATTACTTTAACCATATTATATATAAATAGAATAAAGCTCTTCCGTAACAGCTTTACTGCAATACGAAAGAAGCTTCAGCCTATCCTGCCTTTCATAAAATTTTAAACAGGAAAAATTAAATCAATTTTCGAGAAAACAACATATAAAAACGGTGCTACGAATAAAACACTGTCAAACCTGTCCATAACTCCCCCGTGTCCCGGAAGCAACGTACCAAAATCCTTAACCTTAAAGGTACGCTTGATAAGAGATGCAGAAAGGTCTCCAAACTGAGCTACAACAGATGTTACAGCTCCCAAAATTGCAAAGCCTATATAATTAGTTTTTACATTAAAGAATGTACTCATTATAAAAGCAGTCAGTAAAAAACACAATGCACAAACAAAAACTGCACCGATAGCGCCTTCAATAGATTTTTTAGGGCTTATTTTTTCAATAAGCTTATGTTTTCCTAAAGCGCTTCCTACAAGATATGCTCCAGTATCCGTTGTCCATGCGCCTACGAATACAAAGAAAATTAAAAATTCGCCTAATTCCATTCTTCTTATGAAAATCAGCGTTGAAAAGAAATAAGCATATACAGAGGTTAAAAATAAAGAAATAGTAATATGTTCTAATGAATATTTTCCAAAATGAATCATTCCCAATGTGAAAATACATATAGCAATGAAAATAACGCCGCCTGTAAGGCTTCGTCTTCCCAATTCAGGAAGAAATTGCATTACTGCTGCTATCGTTGCTGCAACTATAAAAAGAGGCTTTCCCTCAATATATTTAGTTGAAATAAGCAATTCATAAGTAGCAATAACAGCCAAAACCGCAACAACTGCATTAAGCAAAAAAGGAATATTAGAAAATATAAGCAACGGAACAAAAAACAATATTATAAATATTGAAGATATTAAACGTTGTTTAAACATATATAAAAGCCTTTCTAAGAAAAAATAAAAGGATTTTAAGCGCCGTATCGTCTATCTCGGTTGTTAAAATCGGAAATTGCTTTTTCTAAATGCTTTTCGGTAAAATCAGGCCAAAGTATTTTATTAAACCAAAACTCAGAATAAGCGCTTTGCCAAAGTAAAAAGTTTGAAAGCCTTATTTCCCCGCTTGGTCTTATTACAAGGTCAGGGTCGGGAATTTGAGCTGTATAAAGCTTTGAATTCAGAATATTTTCATCGACCTCTGAAATATCAATCTTTCCGTCAAGCACTTCCTGAGCAACAAGCTTAGCCGCATTTGCTATCTCCTGACGTCCTCCGTAATTGATAGCAATATTAAGCTGTAAACCCGTTCTGTTTTCTGATTCTTTTTCACACTTTATCATTTTATCAATTAAGTGTTGAGAAAGCTTTGACTTATCACCGAGAAAAACGATTTTAGAATTTTTATTCTTGTAATCGTTCATCATTTCATCCAGGTAATTGTCAAACAGCTTCATAAGAGCGTCTACCTCTTCTTTGGGACGCTTCCAATTTTCAGTGGAAAAAGCATAAACAGTCAAGTATTTAATGCCGAGCTTTTCACAGTGTGCAACAATTTTACGCAAAGTTTTAGCGCCTTCTGAATGACCGTAGGAACGGGCAAGTCCTCTTTTCTTTGCCCATCTTCCGTTGCCATCCATAATAATTGCTATATGCTCGGGTATTTTAGAAAGATTAAGCTGATTTTTCTTAAATAAATCCATTAGCAATTTTCCATTCCGATAATAAATTGTTCTTTTAAAACACAATTTCCCGACCAAACGCGGTCGGGTTTTGTGTAGTAATTAATAGGTTAAATAGACATAAGCTCTTTTTCTTTTTTCTCTGCAACGGTATCAACGTTCTTGCAGAATTTATCAGTAGCATCCTGAACATTCTTTTCGCAATTCTTCAAATCATCTTCTGTGATTTCGCTCTTCTTTTTCATAGCCTTATAAACTTCGATAGTATCACGTCTGATGTTTCTGATAGATACCTTACATTCTTCAGCGTATCTCTTAACATCTTTAACGAGCTCTTTTCTGCGCTCCTCTGTTAATGCAGGGAAAACAAGACGAATAATCTTACCGTCGTTAGTAGGATTAATACCTAAATCAGAAGCTAAAATAGCTTTTTCAATTTCTTTTAAAATTGAAGGGTCCCAAGGTGAAATAGTGAGCATTCTGGGCTCGGGAACTGCAATAGCAGCCACCTGATTTATAGGTGAAGGTGTACCAAAATATTCAACTGTTATTTTATCAAGTACAGCAGCGTTAGCTCTGCCGGCACGAATTGTTGCCAACTCACTCTCCAAAGCCGCTATTCTTTTTGACATTTTGCTTTCACAATCTTGTAATGTTGCTTTCATAATATCTATCCTTTCAAATCAAATAATTAGCTTACAATTGTTCCTATCTTTTCGCCGGAAATTGCTTTAATAATATTTTCACCATTTCCTAACGCAAAAACAAGAATCGGAATTTTATTATCCATACAAAGAGATGTGGCAGTACTATCCATAACACCCAATCCCCTGTTAAGAACATCAATATAATTTAATTCGTTTAATTTTTCTGCTGAGCTGTCTTTTTCAGGGTCAGCAGTGTAAACACCGTCAACCTTTTTAGCAAGCAAAATAATATCTGCTTCTATTTCTGCTGCACGCAAAGCTGCAGCGGTATCTGTTGAGAAGAAGGGATTTCCCGTTCCGCAAGCAAAGATTACTACATAGCCTTTATTAAGATGCGACACAGCTTTATTTCTGATATAAAATTCGCTTATTTGATTCATAGCAATAGCAGTTTGCACTCTTGTAGGAATATTATATGATTCAAGAGCATCCTGTAATGCAAGAGAATTCATAACGGTTGCAAGCATACCCATATGGTCTGCTCTTGTTCTGTCCATACTACCGCCGCTTCTTCCTCTCCAGAAGTTGCCGCCGCCTACAACGATACCGACTTGAACGCCCATATCAACACAAGCTTTTATATGCTTACAAACGCTTGCAAGAACGTCAAAATCAATACCAACCTTTTTGTCTCCCGCTAAAGCTTCTCCGCTTATTTTTAAAAGGACACGTTTATATTTTGCCATTTCAAACTTAACCCCTTTATCATAAATAATTTCGACTGATAAACTATTTATAATATTATATATTATATATACAAAAATTTCAAGTCATAATAAGGTAATTTTTTAAAGAAATTGTTAAATTGATTTATATTTTTTAAAAATATTTTTAGATCCTTATTTTTTTATAAAAAAGGGATAGAATATTTATATACTGTGAAAAAGAAGGTATTAAAATGAACATATCAGATCAACAATATAAAACCCTTTATGAAAAAAAGACAAAAAATTCTCCTATGCTTAAAAATATTATTATAGCCGCTGTAGTCGGTGGGCTTATATGTTGTATAGGTCAAGCCATAACAGACCTATGTAAAAGTATGGGGCTTGAAAAAGAGCTTGTTTCAAACATAACGCCTTCGACTATGATTTTTTTAGGCATTTTATTTACAGGTATAGGTGTTTATGACAGATTAGCAAAATACGCAGGCGCAGGAACATTAGTACCTATAACAGGCTTTGCCAATGCCGTATCAAGTGCAGCAATAGAATTTAAAGCTGAAGGATTTATTTTCGGTGTCGGCGCAAAAATGTTTACAATAGCCGGACCGGTGATTGTGTATGGTGTGAGCGCGAGTGTGGTGTATGGGTTGATTTATTGGATCACAACCTTGTTCTAGATTATTATTTATTCTTTATTCAATATTCTTTATTATTTAAAAGAATAAAGAAAATAGGAAGGCTTGACCAATCGGTCAAGCCTTTTTATGTATCAAAAAGTGTCTGCTTTTAAACCTGTGATGTCTTCAATTACAGGAAGTTCGTAGCAGGGGATATAAATTCCCCACAAGTCGTTATTGTATACAAATTCTAGTATATGGTAGCTTTTGCAAATAATACAACCATAGTTATCTTCACTTAACTTATATTGCTTGTATATTCCTTTGTTAAATTCTTCGTCTTTATTCCATTCCATAATACGAATGGTTTTCTTAATAGATTTGATTGCTTTTATTGCGGATAACGGAATAGCATATTTCCCTTCTAAATTGGCTAAATATAGATTTTCGGAATCTTTAAAAATGTGAAAAATCGGATTGATATAAGGTGCGATTTGCAAACCTTTCTCACAAACCTTAATGTTGTCGCCTTTTACTTTATAAAAGAATGACAAAATATCAATCTCTTTTGAATCTTGAGGAACTTTCAAATCAGCAAGAATGGCATCGCAGGTTTTATCTAAATGATTGAATACCTGAGAACTTTCTTCCGTTTCCAAAACGTTCTTTTCTTTGCGCACACTTATCAGTTTAAGAAGTGCCCAAGCCACCAAACAAGCACCTCCAAGCCAAAATAGCCACGAAGCATTTTGATATGCTTCAGCGAGCGTAACGCCGTCTTCTCCGCCTAAAGCTTTTAGTATACCGATGGCAACAAGAGCTCCCACTGCTCCACATATCCAATGTCCAATTCGTATAGGAAGCGGCAGTTTGCTTTTTTCGATTGTTTCCTCAACATTTTCTGAAGAAGATTCAAGAGATTGTGTTAGAGATAAAGTTGGTTTCGATACTACAAATTCTTCACAATTCATTTGTTCGTTTTTCTTGTTTGTTGTCAGGTCAATTCCTAAAAACGGTTTCATATAAATCTCTCCTTTATTTCATTATACCACACCGCTGATTTAATGTAAATATTTTTGCAAAATCACTGTGTCCTATATTGACAGCAGCAGAAGGCTTTATTTTCGGTGTCGGCGCAAAAATGTTTACAATAGCCGGACCGGTGATTGTGTATGGTGTGAGCGCGAGTGTAGTGTATGGGGTTATTTATTGGATTACAACCTTATTCTAATCAAAAAGGCTTGACCGAATCGGTCAAGCCTTTTATACTATCATTGAATTGTTTTATAACAACTTCCATTCACTTTCTTTGCTTTCTCTAACTGCAGTCTGCCCGCATTTGATACTTGATACTTTGTTAACACTTGGATCAATATTAACAATCTCTTGTAGAGCAATTATACGGGCATCTTTGGTTATGTGATTCTCTCCGCAAAGAAATTGCCAGTCTTCTTCATCATCGTGATTAACATATAAAATCGGTTTGTTTTCCTCAATAATATGACAACAGGTAAAAACTGCCTGTTTTTTAGAATCTTTGAATTTATGCTTCTTAAAAAACTTATCAAACATCCACGCCATCTCACTTTATTTCATTATACCGCACCCTGTTATAGTGTATGGTAACTCTACATCGATAATTTATAAATTATTTTTTATCAACTTTGTTTTAACGAAAAATTTAAAATTTAGTGTTTTTAGAAAAATGTTTTTTTATACATATTAGAACAATAATGCCTAACAATGGAAACAATGAAGCAACGAGCATACCGGTCTTCATTCCGACTTGTTCGCAAGTAAGAGAAAGGGCTTCTCCTACTTTTATAGCAAAATCACTTTCTGAAACCGTATCTATTACAATTCCTATTGCTTGAGGTGCAATAGAACTACCAAAATCTCCGCCTGCCGCCATCAAAGCGTATGCAACTATTCCGGGATTAACAAATTTTTCTTCAAGTAAAATCAAAGTTCCCGGCCACAGCATAGAGGTAAATAAGCCTGTAAATACACAAGCCAATATACAGAGTATATTATTTGCAGAAACGCCTGCAATTATATAGCAAAGAGTTGCGCCAATCATACTGCAAAGCAATACTGTAGAAATATTTTTGCCGTATTTAGCGTACGTTGTTCTGCCAATGCCTAAAAGAATTGCAAATACAGCCATACCTAAAACGTCTCCTACAGTTTTAGGTATTTCAAGAGCATTTTCCATATAACCCGAAACCCAATTTGTCATTATATTTTCTGCGGCACCGCCAAAGAAAATACAAAGAACACACAGAGTAAGTCCGATATTTTTGCTTTTAACAGAATTAGAATTTGAATTATTAGAAATATTAAGCTCCGGCAAAGGAGATATTGAAAAAAGGATAAAAGAAATTATGGGAAGCAGTGCCCAGAAAATAGTCAAATACATCCATTTAGCTGTACCGAATATCATAAAAAACACAGTGCTAATAACAATAACCGCCACCACTCCATAAGCATAAAGCGAATGAAGCATACTCATATCCCTTTCGGGATTATCTGAAGGCAAGGCGGCAACTATCGGGCTTAAAAACACCTCACAAAGACCTGAGGTTACAGAAAAAACCACCGTACCGATAAGCAATCCTATATAAGCATATTGCGGAAACAACGTAGGAATTAAAGCATAAATCAACAAGCCTATAGCAGTAAATAAAGGCATTATTTTAATAACCTTATGTATATTAAAATATTTCGAAAAAAAGCTAAAAACTAAATCTACGGCTAATTGTGTACAAAAATTAACCAACACTAACGTACCAAGCAAAGTATAGGAAACACCATACGTCTCTCTAAAGGTTACAAAAAGCAATGGCGGTAAAGAAAAAACAGTTGACATTGCTAAATAAGTAAAATAACAAGTATATTTAGTTCTTTTGAAATTGTTGCTTTTAATAGACATTTTTTTCTCCTGCAAAAAATTTGAATAAATTATAACATATTCTTAAATCTAAGTAAATACAAAAATTGACATATTTAGATAATTAATATATAATATTTTAAATAAATAAAGTAGGTGCATTTATGAAAATTATAGATAAGCTTAATATGGATTACGAAGGTCTTGTAAAAAACGGACCTATTACTATTGTTTGTTTTGGCGACAGCGTTACTCACGGATTTTTAGTTGCCGATGAAATAAATTATGAAACTGTTTATTGGAATCGTTTGCGTCAAAAAATAAACGAGGTACGAAATTATATACCTGTTAATGTTATTGACGCAGGAATAGGCGGAATAACTGCTAAGGCTTCATTAGAAAGAATGGAATCTCAAGTATTTTCCCATAAACCTGACCTTATAATTATCTGTTTTGGGTTAAACGATGTAAACGGCACTCTTGAAGAATATCTCGATTCATTAGGTATTATATTCGATAGATGTAAAGAGTGTGATATTGATGCAATATTTATGACTCCTAATATGTTAAATACATATGTAGCTGACGATACAGAAGAATGTCATCTTGATTACGCTGCTGTAACAGCTCAATTTCAAAACAGCGGTAAAATGGATACTTTTATGGATGCTGCCTGCAAATTAGCTTTTGAAAAAGGTATTACTGTTTGCGATTGTTATTCAAAATGGAAAGAAATAAGCAAAACTCAGGATACTACGATGCTTCTTGCAAACAGAATAAATCATCCCACTAAAGAAATGCACAAATTATTTGCCAATTCATTATTTGATACAATATTTAAAAACAGCTGATTTTTTCAGCTGTTTTTTTATGTGTTATTTTATCAGGAGTATCAGCATATAATTTTCTGAGGTGACAGATAATGTTTAAAAAAATAATTTCTGCAGCTATATTGTTTTTTGTTTTACAATCCGCTATTTTTGCTCAAGGAGAGCTTACTCTTACAGGAAAATCGGCAGTTCTTATAGAACAATCAACTAAAAATATACTCTATGAAAATCAAAAAGATGAAAAGCTTCCCCCTGCCAGCGTAACAAAGGTTATGACTATGCTTCTCATTATGGAGGCTATTGACAGAGGCAAAATCACTTTAGAGGATAAAGTTGTTTGCAGTGAGAATGCTGCGTCTATGGGCGGCTCTCAAATTTTCCTCGAGCCCGGTGAAGAGATGAGTGTGCATGAATTGCTCAAGGCAATAAGCGTTGTTTCTGCAAATGACGCCTGTGTTATGATGGGAGAACATCTTTCCGGTACAATAGAAGGCTTTGTGGAAATGATGAATAAAAAGGCCAAAGAGCTTAATATGAACAATACCAACTTTGTAAACTGTACAGGTCTACCGGCAGAAAACCACTACACTACTGCATATGATATTGCTCTTATGTCTGCTGAGCTTTTGAAATATCCTTTAATAAAAAAGTATACTACTATTTGGATGGATACTTTGCGTGATGGACAATTCGGATTATCCAATACAAATAAACTGATTCGTTATTACAGCGGTGCCACAGGCTTAAAAACAGGCTCAACAGACGAGGCACTTTTTTGTCTTTCTGCTTCTGCAAACAGAAACAATATGGAGCTTATAGCGGTTGTTTTAGGAGCCCCGACTTCTAAAGAGCGTTTTGCAGATGCTACCAAATTATTGGATTACGGTTTTGCAAAATGGTCAACTGTTTCTTTATCTCAAGAAAACAATTTAAACCCTGTAAACGTCTTAAAGGGCTTACTACCTTATGTAGAATTAGAAAGTCTTGAAGGTATGAGCACTATTGTAGAAAAAGGAAGAGAAAACGACGTAGAAAAGAGAATTGAGCTTCCCGAATATGTAAACGCCCCTATAACAAAGGGACAACAAATAGGTGAGGTTATTTTTACTCTTGACGGAAATGAAATTTACAGACAAAGTATAGTTGCAAAGCACGATGTTAATAAAGCAGGATTTGGTTTTTATTTGAAAGCTTTATTAAAAAAATTCTTTTGCTGATTGATTAACTTTTTAAAATTAAAATCGGGGCATCTTTTATTAATTATTTTACACACCTCTATAGCAGGAATAGTAATTAAAAACCATAAAAAGCTGAATAAAAGGCAAATCTGTCCGCTTACATTAAAAGGAAGATGGGAATAATCCCACACATTAAGATGCATAATTTTATTTACAATTATTCCTGTTATAAATTCAATAGCAGTAATTACACAAGAGCCAATAAGACATTTAAAAAGCAAGCTTTTTTTATGAAAATATTTACAGCATAGTGAATTAATAATACATAAAGCAGCCCCTCCTGCAATAAACATTGATATATGAGTACTTTTTTTATATATCACTTCTATAAGTGCGTATATTGTTCCGCCTAACATAAAAGACATTATAATTCTTTTCAAATTTTCAGTTTCTCCTTTAAAAAATGTTAAAATTATTTTTACACAACCTGTTATTAATATTCATTGTGAGAGGTTGAATATGCGTGTTTTTCTATTAAGAAGAAAAAGAATTTTGAGTATAGCTATATCACTAATGCTTTTAACTGTATTTACAGCAACAACTGTAAGCTTATATACTTTTAATTCCGTTGAAAGCGTTGAAAAAATCCGTCTTCCTATAATTATGTATCACGGTATATCGGAAAATAAAAATCACATTGGCAAATATGTTATTTCTCCCAAAGCTTTAGAAAATGACTTTATATATTTAAAAGAACACGGATATGAAAGCGTATTTATTTCACAAGTTATTGACTATGTAAACAAAGGAACAGAGCTTCCCGAAAAGCCTGTTATAATAACGTTTGATGACGGATATTTAAATAATTTCACATACGCTTTTGAGCTTTTCAAAAAATATAATTTTAAAGCTACTATTTCAGTTGTAGGCTCTTTTTCCGAAAGATACAGTCTTTATCCCGATGCCAACATAAACTATGCAAATCTTACATGGGAAAATTTAAAAGAGCTCGTTGAAAGCGAGCTTGTTGAAATAGCTAATCATACCTACAATATGCATAATATAGGAGAAAGGCAGGGCTGTTCTATAAAAAAAGGAGAAAAGCTTAAAGAATATCAAAAAATATTAAGAGAAGATATTAGCACTGCTCAAAATCTGATTAAAAAAAATGTAGGTATACAACCAACTGTTTTTACATATCCTTTCGGTAGTATTTGTAATGAAAGTAAAGAGATAATAAAAGAACTTGGTTTTACAGCGACACTTTCCTGCTATGAAAAAATAAATTATATCACCAAAGACAAAGAATGTCTTTACGAATTGGGCAGATACAACAGAGACGGCAGCAAAAGCACCGAAAACTTTATGCGTGTACTGGAAAAATGAGATTGACATTACATTCAAAAAACTATATAATTAAATAACAATTTATAATTATATGGTGGTATAGTAATGTCAAAATATTTATTCACTTCAGAATCTGTTACTATGGGACATCCCGACAAGGTATGTGACCGTATTTCCGATGCAGTTCTTGATGCAATTATTTCTCAAGACCCTAACGCAAGAGTTGCTTGTGAAACCTTTTGCACAACTGGTATTGTAAACGTAATGGGTGAAATATCTACAAACTGCTATGTAGATATTCCTAAAATCGTACGTGAAACTGTACTTGAAATAGGATATTCAAACTCTGATATGGGCTTTGACGGAAACACCTGTGCTGTTCTTTCTTCAATTCACGAACAATCCTCTGATATTGCTATGGGTGTTGACAAAGCTATGGAGCAAAAGAACGGTGATGCTGACGAGCTTAGTACAATCGGTGCAGGCGACCAGGGTATGATGTTTGGATATGCTTGTAACGAAACTAAAGAGCTTATGCCGCTTCCTATTTCTCTTGCTCATAAGCTTGCTATTACTCTTACTAAGGTAAGACAAGACGGTACTCTCCCCTATTTACGTCCTGACGGAAAAACTCAGGTTACCGTTGAATATGATGACGGCAAGCCTGTACGTGTCGATACTGTTGTTGTTTCTTCTCAGCACAGTCCTGAGGTATCTTTAGAAAAAATAAGAGCCGATATAACTAAATATGTTATCAAAACAACAATTCCTGAGAATCTTTTAGATGACAATACAAAAATATTTGTAAATTCTACAGGTCGTTTTGTTATCGGCGGTCCTCACGGAGATACAGGCCTTACAGGAAGAAAAATCATTGTTGATACCTACGGCGGCTATGCTAAGCACGGCGGCGGTTGTTTTTCAGGAAAAGACCCTACAAAAGTTGACAGAAGCGCTGCTTATGCGGCAAGATATGTCGCAAAAAACATTGTAGCTGCAGGCTTAGCTGAAAAATGCGAAATCGAAATCGCCTATGCTATCGGCGTTGCAACTCCTGTTTCTGTTATGATTGATACTTTTAATACAAACACTGTACCTGTTGAAAAAATTCAAGCGGCTGTAGAAAAAGTATTCGATTTAAGACCTTCAGCTATAATAAAAACTCTCGATTTAAGAAAGCCTATTTATAAGCAGCTTTCCGCTTATGGTCATATGGGGCGTGAAGATTTAGATGTAGCTTGGGAAAAAACAGACAAAGCTGACATTCTCAAAGAACTTTGCAGATAACTTTTTTGTTCTCACAAAAAAATTCGGCAGTAATTAAACTGCCGAATTTTTTTATCTTAATTTTGCTTTAATGCTTCTTAAAAACGGAACAAGCTTCTCTCTTAAGTTATAATCAAATTTATTTAATTTAAAATTGATTTCTCCTATATATTCTATTACTTCTCCGTTAAAGCCTTTTTTAAAACGGTAAATTCCGTAAGCGGAATTTTTCTCATCGTTATACCCCGGAATACCGCCAAAGGAATAAGTGTCAAAGCCCTGTTCCTTTGCCCATTTTATCATATTCCACTGAATTAAATGATTGGGCATTACTTCCCTGTGCTTTTCACTACTTGCGCCGTACAGATAAATTGCCGTTGTAGCATAGCAAAGCAAAAGCGCCGCACCTACAAGCTCACCTTCGAAATAAGCCATTAAAAGATGTACATTTTTTTCATCTAACGTATCAAACAGCTTTTGAAAATATGCTAAAGGACGTCCGTTGAAATTCTTTCGCTGTGTAGTTTTTACAAGAAGCTGATGAAATTCAGGAAGGTCTTCTTTTTTTCCTACTTTAAGCTCTATCCCTCTTTTTTCGCTTCTTCTTATTTTATAACGATATCTGCTTTCAAAGCTATCAAAGATTTCTTGCTCGCTTCTGTTTTTTAAATCAAGCGTATATACAACGTGAGATGGAGATGTATCGATTTCTCTGTCATCAACAAAGAGAATGTCTCCCCCTCTTTTTTTTACTTCGTTTTCAAAGGCTTTATTTGAACGAAGCACTGTAGGGTCAATTCTCAGCCCGTAGGCCTTGTACTTATCAGCAAGCTCAAAGGCGCCGTCTAAAAGTTCATTAAAGGATTTTAAATTATTATGGTCAAACACAGGACCTCTTGGACAAAAAAGCATGTTTTTGCCGTATTTACTTACAACAAAAACTGACATAGAACCTACTATTTCTCCGTTTTCATCTTTTGAAACAATGAAATGATGAGGTTGCTCAGCTCTCATTTTTATCCAAATCGGCGCTTGATAAATTTGAGCATTTTCATTATATTCAAGAAATTTTTCAAGCTTATCGTATTCGTTTTCCTTTAAAATTTCGTAACTCATTTTTTCTTTCCGTTCTTTAATTTAATAAGCTTACGTCTTGCTTTGTAAGCAAAACCGAGTAACTTATTTACAAAAGGCTTAAGAACAAGCTCAATTTCACCTACATATTCTACAACCTCACCTCTGAATTTACGCTTAAACACATAAAGACCGTGCAGGGGGCTGTTTTCGTCTTCAACTGCGGCAATACCGCCAAAATCATAAAGCTTTATATTGTTTTGAGCAGCTGTTGAAATCATTTTCCATTGCATTGCATAATTAGGCATTTTATCTCTGTGCTGATTGGAGCTTGCTCCGTAAAGATGTAAGCTTCTGTTTCCAAATGTGATGTTTATAGCACCGGAAATTGCTGTGCCTTCATAATAGCATAAATAAAGCTTTAGGTGTTCTCCTAAATTATCATACATACTTTCAAAATATGAAAGAGGACGCACGTTAAAATGGTCACGCACGCAGGTTTCTTTAAGTATGTCGTAAAATTCTTTAAGGCTTTCTTTACCGCACTCACGTACTTCAACACCGAATTTTTCGGCGCTTCTTATTGCATAACGTGTTTTATACGGAAAATGTGCGAACATTTCTTCGGGAGTTCTTCCGTTAATATCAAGCAAATAAACAACAGAAGGCTGTAAGCTTGTTGAAAAATCACTGCCGTCAAAATTGAATTTACCGCCTAAGGAACGCATTATTTGTACATATTCTTGGTCATCTTTTCTGACGTTAGGGTCCATTTTCAAAACATAGCTTTTATATTTTTTAGCAAGCTCTTTTGCACCATAAATAAGCTGTTTTAAAAGCTCTTTGTTATGAGGATCGCATACAGGACCTCTGGGAGAATACATTATGGAATAACCCATAATTATAGGTCTTATCAGCAGTAGCATTCCTGCTATAATTTCTCCGCCTTCATCTCTTATTACTATTATTTCCGTAATAAATTTGTCCTTTACCTTTCCCCAGGAAGGACTTTGCAGAAACATAGCATTTTCTGTTCTTAGCAAAAACTGTTCATATTCATCATATTGATTTTTATTTAAAATTTCCAATTTACAACCGCCCTTTTATTAATTTATAAATTAATAATATTCGCAAATTCTTCACAACATTTCACCTGTTCTTGTCGGCAAGTGAATAAAATTATCTGTTCCTCTGAACAAATCTCTTTTAAAAGCAATACTGCTTGTTTCATACGCTCATTGTCAAAATGGGCAAAAGCATCATCAATTATTATGGGAGGCTTGTTTTGCCCGTAAATAAGCTGACATACAGCTATTCTTGCACTTATATAAGCAGCATCCTTTGTACCTGTGCTAAAGAAATCAAACTCTCGTTCAAAATCGTTCTCTCTTATTATTATTTCATTTTTGCTGTTTATCAAAAGTTCTCTGTTACCATTTGAAATTTTGTTGAAATATTCAGAAGCCTTTTGACACATCTGAGGTGCAAAAACAAGAGATATTTTTTGATACGCTTTGTCTAATGCTATGCCCACTGCACTTAAAATTTCTCTTTGATTTTCAAGCTTTTTCAGCTTTTCACTTTGTACATAAATATCGCCGGAAATTTCGTCGGGCATTCTATGTCCTATAAAAATGCTTTGACATTGATTTTTTAATTCTGCCATAATTTGAATTTTAGCTTGAAGCAATTCTCTTTTTTCTTTAAGCTCTTCAAACACCTTCTGAGCAGAAAACTCTCCGTTTAAGCTTTCCTTTTGTAAGCTTAAATTCTTAAGCTCACCAATATCTATCCCATCTGTGAGCATATTCAAATTATTTTGAACGTTTAAAACATTTTGCTGACATATTTTTCTTCTTGTTAAAAGCTCTTCGGTTTGAGTGCAGAAGGCTTTTAAATTTATCTCATTGATTTCTTGATTTTCAAAAAGACCGCTGTCTTTTATCTGCTGTAAAAGCTTTTCACGGCTTTGTTCCTCATTATTCTTTTGAGTTAAATATCTTTCTGCCTCGGATTTATAAAAATCAATTTCTTTTTTCAAGCTTTCTAACTGAGAAATTTTTAAAATAAGCTGATTATAATCTATACAGCCATAGCTTTTAGCTATTTTATTAAGCTTAGATGCCTTTGTATCACCTATTATTAAAAAAGCCAAAAGTATAAATGTACTTACAGTTAATAAAACACCGACAACAATACACGCTATTAAATTTATAATAATTCCTGCAATAAAAGTACCTACGCCTACAAGAAACGCTAAAAGCGTTATAACTATCAGCGGTATATTTTTTGTTTTCTCAGCTGATTTTATACTGCTGTTTATTTGATTTTCCTTGCCGTCTATAATTGAATAACTTTCTGTTTGTTTTTCTTTGATTTCTAACTGATGCTTATTTTGAGATAACTGTAATTTGCAAAACTCAATTCTTTGTTCATATATGCTTAACTGAGATACTAAAGCCTTAATATTTTCAAGCTGATTTTCATCAATATTATTTAAGCTTTTTTCTACTGCGTTAAGCCTGTCAGTATATTCCTTTAATTCGTTTTCTACACTTTGAATATTTTCAAGCTTTTTAAGAGCATCATTTGCTTGTAATGCGTTATATATTTTTTCAAGCTCTTTTATTTTATTTTCAATTTCATAACATTCTTTTTGAATATTATTTACATTGTCATTAAGCTCGTTTTGACTCGAAATCAATTCTTTAGAAGCTATAAGCTCGTCATTCAGTTTTATAATTTCATTTCTTTTATTAGCTATAAGACCTGAAGGTCTTGTAAGCTTAGTAAGAGCTTTATCTATTTTGCTTTTAGCATCGTTATAAGAGGTTTTCTCATCTCCGCCGAAAGCAAGATTGTTAAGCTTTCCCTCAAGCTCTGCATTACTGCCGATTTCTAAATCATTTTGTCTTATAAACGCAGTAGATGTAAAGGTGTCAACGTTTACACCAAAAACATCTTTTCCTATCTCTTTTGCGTTAATATCATTTATTGGGTCTGCTGTAGCTGCATTGGTCAAGGTTGCTTGTACTGAGGTTTTTTTCTGAGATTTTGAAATTCTTAAAATTCTGCCGTCTGTTTCAAAATCCATACTTCCTTCAACTGTTTCCTTATCCCAAGGAATATACTGCTTATATTCAGGTATTGAGAGATTTCCTTTGGTTTTGGAAAGACCGTAGAGCATAAATCTTATAAAAGAAAAAAAGGTAGTTTTTCCCGCTTCATTTTTTCCATATACAATATTTAGACCGTCTGAAAGCTCTATTTTTTTGTTTGAGAATTTTCCGAATGAGGTAAGATTTAAGAATTTAATCTTCAATTTCTACACCTCCGTCTTGACTCAATACGCTTATACCTGTTTTCACAGCGCTTTCAAGCTGTTGCTGAGATAACTCCATAGACATCAGTTCTTTTATTAAAAAGCCGGTAAGTGTTTTTTGCTCTTTTAATAATTCTATATCAATTTTAATTTTTGTATTATCCTGTATTTCTAAATAAAAGAATTCTTCTTTAAGGCTTTGCTCTAAATTTTTTATATTTACAGTATTACTTTCAGAAAGCTCGCCTGTGAGAATTAGTCTTACAGCGTCATTTTTAAAATTTGATGCATTTTGTAATATTTTTTCTTTTACTGAAAAGTTATTTTCACAGTCAGTTATATCACATTCTACAATATTAAAACGAATTTTGCTTATAGGTACAAAATCAAGCCGTTTTGATGTTTTGGAAATGGTGCCTGATATAACACCTTTATCCCCTGTTTCGTCAAAACCTTTTCCTTGCGGCGTACCGCTGTAGGCATAATAGGTCTGCCCCGCTCTGTTTATATCTGAAAATTTATGTATATGCCCTAAAGCGATATAATCACAACCGCTGTTTTCAATATCTTTTTTTGTTACAGGATAATATTCGCTATTTCCACCTTCGTCTATGATATCACCGTGAAATAACATTATATTTATTTTATTATTATCTTCAACCTTAAAATTCTTTAAAAACCTATTTGCACTATGAGGAGTAGTTGCACCAAAACCGTAAATTACAGTATCAAGTGCAGAAATTTCCACGCTCTCCATTTCTTCTTTTAAAAACAAAGTAACGTTTTTAAAATTCAGTCTGTCGTATATAGAACCTTTTTGATAATAATCGTGATTGCCGCTACAAAAAACGAAATGAATATTACTGTATTTTTTTATAATCTCTTCAAGAAATACTGCCGTTTCATTTGATACAAAGTCGTTTTCAATAATATCTCCGCACACAAGCAGCAAATCGGCTTCCTGCTCATTTGCATACTTACAAATAGCTTCAAAATTATCTCTTAAGGTTTGACGGTTTATTATATTTGAGCGCAATGGAGAATCAAGATGAATGTCTGCACAATGGACAATTTTTATTTTATCAATACTCACCGCCAAAACCTCCTTATAATTATAATAATATAATATTATAGAAAAAGCCCTATTTCCGCAAAAGCGTAAGCAGGGCTTTGAAAAACATATTTAACACAAAATTACTGATCTTGTGCTTCCTTTTCCTTAGGGAATACAACAGCAACAACGTTTATATTTACTTTTGTAACATTTAAACCTGTTGCATTTTCAACTTCATTCTTTATAGCTGCCTGTACATTTTCAGCAACCTTAGGGATAACAACACCGTTTTTAACATTTAAAAATACGGTTATTTCTACATCGTTATCCTGAATGTCGGCTTTTACACCTTTACCTATAGATTTTTTAGAGAAAATTTCTTTTATATCACTTGCTGAAATCTTATTGTTAAAGCCTGCAACACCATCAATTTCCTTTGCGGCATTCATAGCAAGGCCAATGACAACATCTTCTGAAATTATAATATTAACCTCTGTATTTTCAATAATTTTATTATCCATAAAATCACCATTTCCTTTCTTTTTTCACAATTATTATTTTGCGAAAAAGAAAAAATATAAATATTATAATAGTATTATATCATATTATAATAAAATTTCAAGCGTTTTATACCATTTTATACGCTAAGCTCTGCTTTTTCACCGAGAATATCTTTATTTTCATTTAATATAGGCAAAACAATATCTCTTAAAAACTCCTCTACCTGTTGAGCGCTTCTGCCTGTAAAGTTTTCGGGAGAAAGAACATTTTCAATTTCTTCTCTTGATAAATCAAAGCTACTGTCAGCGCAAATTCTTTCAATGAGATCGTTTTTGCCGCCCTCTTCTTTTACAACTTTTCCTGCCGCTATGGAATGCTTACGAATTCTTTCGTGCAATTCCTGTCTGTCTCCGCCTTTTTTAACGGCTGACATCATAATATTTTCACTTGCCATAAAGGGAAGCTCATTCATAATACGCTGATGTATAACTTTGGGATATACCACAATTCCGCTTGCTATATTTATATAAATATTAAGAATAGCATCTGTTGCTAAAAATGCTTCAGCTACCGATAAACGTCTGTTTGCAGAATCATCAAGAGTTCTTTCAAACCATTGAGTTGACGAGGTTATTGCAGGATTTACCATATCTGCTATAACAAATCTTGCAAGAGCGCTTATTCTTTCGCTTCTCATAGGGTTTCTCTTATAGGGCATAGCAGAAGAGCCAATCTGATTTTTCTCAAAGGGTTCTTCCATTTCCTTAAAGCTTTGAAGAATACGCATATCGTTAGAAAATTTATATGCGCTTTGAGCAATAGCTGCCAATGTTGCTAAAACATTGGCATCTATTTTTCTTGAGTAAGTCTGTCCGGAAACAGGAACAACTCCGTCAAAATCCATTTCCTTGGCAATAATCTCTTCTAATTTTTTAACTTTATCAGCATCGTTATCAAAAAGCTCCATAAAGCTTGCCTGAGTTCCTGTTGTTCCTTTAGAACCCAATAATTTTAAGGTAGAAATTCTGAAATCAAGCTCTTCTAAGTCCATTACAAGCTCATTTATCCAAAGAGTAGCTCTTTTTCCTACTGTTGTAAGCTGAGCCGGTTGTAAATGCGTATATGCAAGAGCAGGCATATTTTTATACTCTGCTGCAAATTTAGAAAGTAAATCTATAACATTGATGAGTTTTTTTCTTATAAGGCGTAAGCCTTCACGCATAATTATAATATCAGTATTGTCGCCAACGTAACAGGAGGTTGCTCCCAAATGTATTATACCTTTTGCATTAGGACACTGTTCTCCGTATGCAAAAACGTGAGACATAACGTCGTGACGAACAAGCTTCTCACGTGCTATAGCAACATCGTAATTGATATTATCTGCATTTTCTTCAAGTTCTTTGATTTGTTGCTCTGTCACGGGAAGTCCAAGTTGATTTTCAGCTTTTGCAAGTGCAATCCAAAGACGTCTCCAGGTTTTAAATTTCATATCAGGAGAAAAAATATGTTGCATCTCTTTGCTGGCATATCTTGAATTCAACGGACTTTCATATGTATCGTACATTGGAAAATACTCCTTCATAATTATTTTAAAAGCTTTTCTAAGGCTGCCAATTTAATACAAAGACAAAACATAATTACTCCTATTTCAAGCTCGGAAACCGAAGGATAAGTAGGAGCTATTCTGATATTTGTATCATTGGGGTCGTTTTTATAAGGATAAGTAGAGCCTGCAGGAGTCATAACAACACCTGCTTCACTAAGAAGCTGTAAGGTTCTCTTTGCACATCCGTTTAATGTATCTAAAGCAAGGAAATATCCGCCGTTTGCAGAATTCCAGCTTGCAATATCAAGTCCTGTAAGCTCTTTATCAAGAATTTTAAGCACAATATCAAACTTAGGTGCTATTATTTCCTTATGACGCAACGCTTGATTTCTTAAGCCATCTGCATTTTTAAAGAATTTAACATGTCTGAGTTGGTTTAATTTATCGGGACCTATTGTTTGGAATGCAAGAGTTTTCTTTATATTTTCAATATTCTTATCGCTTGCGGCAATAACAGCAACACCGCTTCCGGGAAAGCTGATTTTTGAAGTTGATGCAAATTCATATACCATATCCTCGCTGCCGCATTTTTTACATTCTTCAAAAATATTAAGTAATGTATCGGGAGTATCGTTAAGATGATGAATACAATAAGCATTGTCCCAGAAAATTCTGAAATCCTTAGCTTTGGGCTTTAAAGCAGCAAAACGCTTAACAGTTTCGTCTGAATAGGTTATTCCCTGAGGATTGCTGTACATAGGAACACACCAAATACCCTTGACAGTTTCATCTTCAGAAACATATTTTTCAACTAAATCCATATCAGGACCTGTTTTAGTCATAGGAATATTTATCATTTCAATACCGAAATGCTCGCATATTGCAAAATGACGGTCATATCCGGGAACAGGACATAAAAACTTAACCTTGTCATATTTACACCAAGGCTTTTCGCTGTATAAAATACCGCTTATCATAGCTCTTGAAACAGTATCAAACATCATGTTAAGTGAAGAATTTCCACCTACAATAACGTTTTTCTCTTCAACACCTAAAATATCGGCAAACATAGCCTTAGCCTCGGGAATTCCGTCAAGACCTCCGTAATTTCTGCAATCCACACCATTTTCGCAAAAACAATCTTTCGAGGTTGCCATAACAGAAAGCATACCTTCCGTAAGATCAAGCTGATCAGGTGCAGGCTTTCCTCTGGACATATCAAGCTTTAAACCTTTAGCTTTGTATTCTTCATACTGTTTTTTTAATGCTTCAAATTCTTGCTCAAGCTCTGCTTTTGAAAGAGCTTTATAGGATTTTATCATCTTTATCTCCCCAATATATATTATTATAAACCAACAGTGTATATAATAATATATATTTGAAATTTTTTCAAGTCAAAATTTCATTTTTTATATTAAATATTATTTTTTCTTAGACTTTGATAAAGTAATCTGAAATTCTATATATTTTTTTGTGCAAAATTAAAGTGATTTAAGATATGCTATTTCTTCATCGGTAAGTATTCTGTACTGTCCTGTCCTCAATCCGCCTAAACGCAGCTTACCGTATGCAATTCTTTTCAATAACATAACCTCAAGACCAACTGCCTCGCACATCCTTCTAATCTGACGATTTTTACCCTCATAAATAGTTATAAGTAATACTGTTTTATTTTCGTCCTCTAAAGAAACCTTAACCTCAGCAGGAAGTGTTTTATATCCGTCATCAAGCACAACACCTGTACGAAGCTGTTTCAATACATCTAAAGAAACGTGAGGAGTTTTAACGGTTACTCTGTAAACCTTTGAAATATGCTTTGAGGGATGTACTAATTTATTAGCAAGCTCTCCGTCATCTGTAAGAATAAGCAATCCTTCAGAGTCCTTATCCAGTCTTCCTGCATAAAAAACTCTTGCATTTATTCCGCTTATCAAATCAGCAACGCATTTCCTACCGCTTTCGTCTTTAAGGGTTGTTACATAACCTCTTGGCTTATTAAGCATAAAATAAGAACGGGCTTTATGTCCCTGACGTACTGCTTTTCCATCTAAAAGTATTTTATCTTTATCTGGGTCAACTTTATCGCCAAGCTGTGCTGTAACGCCGTTAATTTTAAGTCTGCCCTGTTTTATCAATTCCTCTGCCGCACGACGTGAACACACACTGTTTTGCGACAGATATCTCGAAAGCCTCATTTGCTCCATATTTATCCCAAAAACAGAAACCAACACAAAATAGAGCTACCTATCTTGTGTTGTCTGTTCCCTTTCATATATTATATTTTAATGCCGATATCTT
>SVMS01000007.1 GCA_015067255.1 Oscillospiraceae bacterium | reverse complement strand
TTGATAATATTTCTAAAACAGGCGGACACCTTGCTTCAAATTTAGGTGTTGTTGAGCTGACCGTTGCCATTCTCAAGGTTTTTGATGTGCCCGAAGATAAAATAGTATGGGATGTGGGACATCAAAGCTATGTATATAAAATTCTCACAGGCAGAAAGGATAAGTTTTGGAGTCTGCGCTCAAAGGGCGGACTGTCGGGCTTTCCCTCTCCTCTTGAAAGCTCTTACGATGCCTTTATAGGAGGACACAGCAGTACCTCCGTTTCTGCGGCATTGGGAATTCAGACTGCAAAAAAGCTTTCGGCAAATAAAAACAAAGCTATTGCCGTTATAGGCGATGGTGCTCTTTCGGGCGGCCTTGCATATGAAGGGCTTAACAATTCCGGCAGAAGCAAAAGCAAAATGGTAGTTATTCTTAATGACAATGAAATGTCAATATCCCAAAACGTAGGAGCTATGGCAAGATATCTGTCGAATTTGAGAAATAAGCCTGCTTATTTTTCACTTAAGGATAAGGTCTTTAATTTTCTTAAGGGAAGTAAACTGGGCAGACGTTTTATCCGTTCAATAATAAGGTCTAAAAAAGCTCTTAAAGAGCTTATTTATAACAATACTGTTTTTGAAGATATGGGCTTTAATTATTTAGGCCCTGTAGATGGGCATAATTTACCTGTGCTTATAAGAGTTTTGGAAAGAGCAAAAACTTTAAATTTGCCTGCCTTTGTGCACGTTAAAACAATAAAGGGAAAGGGCTATGAGCCTGCAGAAAAAAATCCGTCGGGATATCACGGCGTTTCCTGCTTTGATGCTGAATACGGCTGTGAAAACAAAGAGAAAAAAGATTTTTCATATATTTTCGGAAAAACCTTATCCCTGCTTGCTGAAAATGATGAAGATATATGCGCTGTTTCGGCTGCTATGGCTGACGGAACGGGGCTTTCAGGATTTTCTGCAAATTTCCCCAAGAGATTTTTTGACGTGGGAATAGCAGAGCAGCACGCAATAACCTTTGCCGCAGGACTGAGTGCAGGGGGTAAAAAGCCTGTGGTTGCGCTTTACAGCAGCTTTTTGCAAAGAGCCTACGACCAGCTTTTGCACGATGTTGCCCTTGAAAATCAGCATATCGTTATAGGTGTTGACAGAGCAGGTATAACAGGGGAGGACGGCAAAACGCATCAGGGTATATACGATGCGGCGTTTTTAAATACTCTTCCCTCCTTTAACGTGCTTGCGCCTGCAAGCTTTAAAGAGCTTGAAATAATGCTGAAAACGGCATTGTATGATATAGATGCGCCTGTTGTGGTAAGATATCCAAAAGGCAAAGAGTGGGGACAGACTGATTTTGAAGAATTTAAGCCCTACAATTACGAAAACAACGGCGGTAAAATTTTGCTTGTAACTTACGGCAGACTGTATTTTAATATAAAGACAGCACAGCGCTTACTCAATGAAAAGGGAATAGAGTGCGATATACTCAAGCTCAATAAAATAAAGCCGTTAGAGCTTCCCGATAAGCTTAATTATGAGCATATCTTCTTTTTTGAAGAGGGTGTAAGGAATGGCGGAATAGCAGAGAGCTTTGCCAGCCGTTTTCCCTGCCATATAAAATGTGCAGAGGATATAGTATTTCACGGTAAAGTAGAGGAGCTTTTGAAAGAGTGCGGACTTGACAGCGACTCTGTTTTTGAATATGTTTGGAGTGTTATAAATGAGCGAGAAAATAAGGCTTGACATATATCTGACTCAAAACGGCTATGCCGGCGGCAGAGACAGGGCAAAGGCTATGATTATGGCAGGCGAGGTTTTTGTAAATAATCAGCGTGCCGATAAGGCTGGAGATACGGTAGGTCCCGACGATACTGTTGAGGTAAGAGGAAATGCGCTTCCCTTTGTATCAAGAGGCGGCTTAAAGCTTCAGAAGGCTATGGAAAGCTTCGGGATAGAGCTTGAAGATAAAATTTGTATGGACATAGGAGCTTCAACCGGAGGCTTTACCGACTGTATGCTTCAGCACGGAGCAAAAAAAGTATATGCGGTAGATGTGGGCTACGGTCAGCTTGCCTGGAAGCTTCGCACTGATGAAAAGGTTGTAAATATGGAGCGTACCAATATCCGTTACGTAACGGAAAACGAAGTTCCCGACAAGCTTAATTTCGGAAGTGTGGATGTTTCTTTTATATCTCTTAAGCTTGTATTACCCGTGCTTTATAAGCTTTCAGATGAAAAGGGCGAAGCGGTTTGTCTTATAAAGCCTCAGTTTGAAGCAGGACGCGAAAAGGTAGGTAAAAAGGGAGTAGTAAGGGATGAAAAGGTACATAAGGAAGTTATAGAAAATACTCTTGATTTTACCCGTGAAATAGGCTACACTATACTTGGCTTGGATTATTCTCCCATTAAAGGTCCTCAGGGAAATATTGAATTTTTAATGTATATTTCCAAAACAGGACAAGAGGGAGAGTTTGATATTGACGATTTAGTAAAAAGAGCACATAATGAGCTTTAAAAGAAGGGTGGGAAAGAGTGCGTGAAAATATATCTTATTGTAAATCGAGATAAAAAAAGCTGTATTGAAGCGGCAAAAAATATATGTAATGAGCTGTTAAAATTCAGCTGTGAAATTTTCACTGACAGTGATACTGCCAAAGAAAACAATGTTTTTTGTGATGATAAAGCCATTGAAAAGTGCGAATTCGCAATTTCAGTAGGCGGCGACGGCACTCTTTTGCACAGGGCGGCGATACTGGCGCAATATGATATTCCCGTAGTGGGAATAAATTTGGGGAGAGTAGGTTTTTTAACTCAGCTTGAATTAAATGAAATACATTTGTTAAAAGACCTGTTTGAGAAAAATTATACAGTACAGGAAAGAATGCTTTTAGATATAAGCGTTATAAGAAAGAATGAAAAAATTGCTGAATTTACAGCGCTTAATGACGGTGTTATAGGAAAAGGCTCTCTTTCAAGACTTGTAGATGTATGTGTTTACTGTGACTCTAAAAAGGTCAGCGATTACCACGCAGACGGAATTATAGTGTGTACACCCACAGGCTCTACGGCATATTCCTTTTCGGCAGGCGGTGCTGTTATAGACCCGTCGGTAAATGCCATAGGAGTTACTCCTATATGTGCTCACTGTGTTACTGCAAGACCTATTATTTTTAATCCAAATTCTGTACTTAATATAGAAATACCGGAGCAAAGACTTAAAGAAATTTATCTGACTGTTGACGGTCTTCAAGGCTTTGAGCTTTGCCACGGAGACAGGGTAGAATTTATCAAATCTAAAAAAGTGCTTAAGCTTATAAGCTTAAAAAATGATATAAATTTTTATGCTACGTTAAACTCCAAATTGGGCATATAGAAAGGGGCGGAGCAAAAAATGAAAAGACAAAGGCAGAGTAAAATTTTACAGCTTATTACTCAGAACTGTGTTTCAAGACAGGAAGAGCTGGCAAAGCTGTTGAATGACAGCGGATTTGTTGTAACTCAGGCAACGGTTTCAAGAGATATAAAGGATTTAAGACTTGTAAAAATTCTTGACAGCTCCGGCAAATATAAATATGCGCCCGCAGGCACGGGAAACTCTGTTTCATTGGATAACGAAAAATATTTCAATATTATAAGAGAAGGCGCAGTTTCTGTCGATTTTGCACTTAATCTTGTAATAGTAAAATGCCATACAGGAATGGCAGGCGCTGTATGCTCGGCATTGGACGCAACAGCCCACGAAAGTATAGTGGGAACTCTTGCAGGAGATGATACTATTTTTATTGCAGTTAGAAGCGAGGACAAGGCTGCTGCATTGGCGCACGACATAGCAATAATGTTATAATAAAGGAGACAGATATATGCTGTCATCGTTGCATATAGAAAATATTGCAATAATTGAAAAAATAGACGCAAGCTTTGACGGCGGCTTTCTTGTTCTGACAGGACAGACAGGCGCGGGAAAGTCCATTTTGATTGACTCTATTCAAATGGTGTTGGGACAAAGAGCCTCAAGAGACCTTATAAGGTCGGGAGAGAAAAGCGCATATGTGGGCGCTGTGTTTACAAATGTTCCCGAAAGCGTAAACGAGATGCTCCGCCAATTAGGAATAGAGCCTGAGCAGGACGGAAATCTGCTTATAGGCAGAGAGCTGTTTACTGACGGAAAAAGCACCTCTAAAATTAACGGAAGGCCAATAAATCTTTCAGCCTTGAAAGCAGTGGGAGAGAGGCTTCTTGTAATTCACGGACAGCACGATAACTACGAGCTTTTAAGACCTGAGGCTCATATTGAGTTTTTAGACAGCTTTTGTAAAAATGAAAATCTTATTAAGGAATATAAAATAATTTTTGATGAAGCTAAATCCTTAAGAAATAAAATAGCGGCTTTACAGCTCAATGAACAGCAGAAAAATATTCGTATAGCAGAGCTGAAAAAATGCCTTGAAGAGCTTAAGCTTGCCGATATATCCGAGGGAGAGCTTGAAAACCTGCGTGCAGAAAGAATAAGCCTTGAAAACAGCGAGAAAATTGTGGCTTCGGCGGCAAATTCCTATGCGCTTTTATACGAAAACGAGGAAAACGCTTCTTTGATGCTTTCTCAGTGCGAAGGGTTATTGGAGGACGGAGCTCATTACAGCTCTCAGATTGCCGAGCTTAAGCAAAGACTAAGCTCTGCAGCGGCAGAAATAAAGGATATAGCCTCCGAGCTTTCCGTATATCTTGAGGATACGGGCTTTTCTCCTCAAAGGCTTGAGGCAGTCGAGGAAAGAATAGCTCTAATAAACGGGCTTTGCCGTAAATATAATACAGATGACAGCGGCTTGATAAAGCTATCCTCACAGGCAAGTGAAGAATTAGGAAATCTTGAAAGCAGCGAAGAACATATAGATAAGCTTAAAAAAGAGCTTGCTTTAAAAAAAGCAGAACTGAAAAAAGCTGCGGAAGAAATAACAAAATCAAGAAAAATCGGTGCAGAAAAATTAAAGGTATTAATTCAAAACGAGCTTTCTGCTTTGGATATGCCCAAGGTAACCTTTGATACAAGGATACAGGAAGCGGAAAAATATCTGCAAAACGGCGTAGATGTTGTTGAATTTCTAATTTCGGCAAATACAGGCGAGGAGCCTAAGCCGATAGCAAAAATAGCTTCGGGGGGAGAGCTTTCAAGAATTATGCTTGCCCTGAAGAACGTACTTAATAAGGCAGACGGAGCCGACACCTTGATTTTTGATGAAATTGATACGGGTGTATCGGGAAAAACCGCAGAAAAAATAGGTATTAAGCTAAAAGAGGTAGCAAAGGGAAGACAGGTTTTTTGTGTAACCCATCTTGCACAGATTGCCGCCCTTGCTGACAAGCATTATTTAATTGAAAAGAAACAGGATAAAATTAAAACGATGACGACTCTTCAACAGCTTGATTATAACGGCAGAGTAAATGAGCTTGCAAGAATAATCGGAGGAATAAATGTGTCCGATGCAGCAATTGCCGCCGCAAAAGAAATGATAAAACAATAAAAATAAGGAGTATAAAAATGAACGTATTTGACGAACTTCAAAGAAGAGGTATGATAGCTCAGACAACTCACGAAAAGGAGATAAGAGAGCTTTTAGAAAAAGAAAAGGTAACCTTTTATATAGGCTTTGACCCCACGGCAGACAGCCTTCATGTAGGCCACTTTTTGCAGATAATGGTTATGGCTCATATGCAAAGAGCAGGTCATAGACCTATTGCAATTATAGGCGGCGGAACTGCTATGGTAGGAGACCCTTCGGGCAGAACAGATATGAGAAAAATGCTCACTCCCGAGCAGATACAGCACAATGCAAGCCGTTTCCAGAAGCAGATGTCAGGAATAGTTGATTTTTCCGACGGAAAAGCTATTGCAGTAAACAATGCAGACTGGCTTTTAAATCTTAATTACGTAAACTTTTTAAGAGATATCGGAGTACATTTCTCCGTTAACAGAATGTTGTCGGCTGAGTGCTTCAAATCCCGTCTTGAAAGAGGCCTTTCCTTTATCGAGTTTAACTATATGCTTATGCAGAGCTACGATTTCCTTAAGCTTAATGAGGATTACGGCTGTAAGCTTGAATTGGGCGGCGACGACCAATGGTCCAACATCTTAGGCGGTATAGACCTTATACGCAGAGTTAAGGGAGAAGAAGCTTACGGAATGACCTTTACCCTTCTTACAACCTCCGAAGGCGTTAAAATGGGAAAAACTCAGGGCGGCGCAGTATGGCTTGATCCTGAAAAAACATCTCCTTATGAATTCTTCCAGTATTGGAGAAATGTAGGCGACTTAGATGTTATAAGATGTCTTAAGCTTTTGACCTTTATCCCCGTTGAAGAAATTGACGAAATGGCTAAATGGAAGGACAGCGAGATAAACAAGGCTAAAGAAATCCTTGCATATGAGGTTACAAAGCTTGTACACGGTGAAGAGGAAGCAAACAAAGCAAGAGATGCGGCAAGAGCGCTTTTCTCAGGCGGCGCTGCGGCTGACGTGCCCTCTGCGATAATAAAAGGCGAAGATTTTACAGACGGCAAAATAGGAATTCTTGACCTTTTAATAAAAACAGGTCTTGCACCCTCCAAGAGTGAGGCTCGCAGAAATGTTGAACAGGGCGGCGTTTCTTTAGACGACGTTAAAATAACAAATGTAAACGAAGCATTCACAGCTGAACAGGTAAATGAAAAGCTTTTAAAAAGAGGAAAGAAGAGCTTTATTAAAATAATAGTTGAATAGATTATTTAAGCTGACTTGAAAATTTTTCAAGTCAGCTTTTTAAATGTGTATATAACCTTTAAAAATTGCATATACTCCACTGAAAGAGGTGTATATGTATGGATAAAAAGCTGTTATACCGTCAGCTTGCAGGCTTTATATTTACAGGTATAGCGGGAACACTGCTTCATTTTGTATATGATTGGAGCGGAGAAAGTGCTTTTACTGCTTTCTTTTCAGCAGTTAATGAGTCAACCTGGGAGCATATGAAAATATTATTTGTTCCTATGTTTGTTTTCGCTTTAATTCAAAGATTTTTAATCAAGGATAATTACCCGAATTTCTGGTGCGCAAAATTAGCGGGAATTGCGGCAGGCCTTATATCAATACCGATAATTTTTTATACCTATAAGGGTATACTGGGTAAAACGGTAGACTGGTTTAACATAGCTATATTTTTTATAGCAGCGGCTATTGCATATTTGACAGAAGCATATTTTTTGAAAAAAGAAGAGTTTTGCAAATATTCGTCTTTTGCATTTTTTATATTATGCCTGATAGCCTTGACTTTTGTAATATTTACCTGGGCAACCCCCGAAATACCCCTGTTTCAAGACCCTTTAACAAAAATGTATGGTATATGACAAAATGAGCTGTAAAAAACTTCGTTTTTACAGCTCATTTATCTTTAAGATTATTTTTCTGTAATGCCGTTATCCTCTCTGTACTCTGCTATAATATCGTCTATTTCTTGTTGTTGCTGTTGATTAAGGGTTATGAAATAGCCTGCATACAGAGTTTCTTTTTCTTCGGCTTGGGGGTTTACATATCTTATATTTGAATTTATATAATATAGGTTTTCAGCGTCTATGGGATTTTCCTTTGCCCTGCTGAAAATGTCAACAATTTTCTGTGCCTGTTCCATAGAAAAATCATTTTTTTCGACTTTGCCTTCATAAAGAGAAACATCTATCACTGAAAAGGTATTATTTTGCCGAGCTGACAGATGCTCTATATAAAGCTGTGCCCAACGGTTTTCCTTATTGAAAAAGTTATTTATACAAGCGTCAAAATCATCGCCGTTCTGAGAGTTTATAATATTTGTTGCATAGAGCAGCGTTTCGGGAGTTTTATTTGATATCCTAAATTCCGAATAATAGCTTTTCATATTATAGTAGCCGTTGACACCTAAGCCGTAATTCAAGATAATGAGATTTTCCGGAGAGGAGAAGGTATTGCTGTAATTGTGGAGAGCCTGCATAGAGGTATCTAAGGCGTTAAACTCTTTAGAGTAAAGCTCCCAAAGCTTGTTTTTCTGCTCTTTTGTAAGAGTCTCGCCGCCAAAGGATATATTGGTTTCGGAATTTATAGTGGGAAGCGAGGAAACAGCTTTTTGATATTTTTCTTGCGCACTTATTATGTCTGTCAGCCTTTTGCTGTCCTCGGCTGTGAAGAATATCAGACGTCTTTCTTTTTTATTATTTTTAGTTTGAACAGTAACTTTTCTTGAAATACAGTCAATATATAGGTCTTGTAAATTGTCGTTTTCCACTGCCTGTACTGTGTTTTTCAAGCTTTTGGAAACTATTTCATTTAACTGCTCGTCTTCAATTTTAAGGCCTTGTAAAAGCATCTGATTATATGAGGGCTTTTTAATCAGTTGGTTTTTGTCCTCGTTGAAAAGATAAACGCCCTTTATTTCCTGTGCAGTTGGCTGAAAAGACAAAACGTTCTGCTGTGTCAGCAAGGCAGAAAAAGCAAAGATTACATCAAACATAACTATTGCAAGCAACACCGGAGCAGCGGCAAGCAAAGCCTTAAAGCTTTTTGTGCATATAAGCTCATAGGAAAAATAAATTATAAGACATCCAAGAGCTATTATACAAGCGGAAATAAAGGTTGAAGAGTCTATATTCTTTTCAAGGAGAAAAGTAACAGGGATAGCCAAGGAAAGCGGAATTGTCAAAAGACAGCGGTAGATATGCTGTAAGGTTTTGTTTGGTGCGCTTTTTTGCGCCGTTTCCGATTTTCTTTTGTTGAAAAGAAGACAGGCAATAGCAAGATATATTACAGCAACAACAAAGGTATATATCAAAGAGGGAAGCTCAAAGAAAATTATACTGTCAGCATCTACAAACAAAAAGCCGTAAATAGTGTTAAAGGGAATATTTACCTTTGAATTTGTAAAAAAGCTTAAATCCGAAGAGGTTGTAATTAAGGTCAGACGGTTTACCACAAAGGAAAAGAGCATTATTATAAAGCGGGGAAAAAACATAACAAGCCCTGTTAGGATGAAATTTGAAAGAAGCGTGCCTGTTATACTCATAGCTAAAACAGTAGCAGAGAAAACAAGCAGTGAGCCGACAAAAAAGAAAAGAATATTTCCGAAAATGAAAAATGTCGAAAGGGTATCAGCGGGAGAAATTGTATAAAACAATGCCGAAGCGCATACAGCGCAAACAATCATTATTAACAGCCAGCTAAGTACGGCACTTGAAAAGCTTATAAATATACTGCTTCTTGTGTTAGGGATAGAATGATAAAAATCGCTTGCCTTTCTTTTATTGAGAAATCCGAATATATTACTTGACAGCACAAAGGGCGCAAGAAACATAAAGAAAACAAGATAGGGCGAAAGCTCTGCAAAATCAATTGTATGAGCGCTTACGTTTTCAGCGCTGTCCAGATAATTCATTATTGAAACAAAGGGCGGAAGAATTGAAATTGCCGTTGCAAGAACAGTAAAGAGTATGCCGGGGAGCTTAAGCTGATTAAAGGCATCTCTAAAAAGCTTATAATCAAAAAACGTTTTTCTCATTTTAATCACCTCACATCAAAATATCCTTGAAAGCATAGCCTAAAGCTTCCATTTCGTAGACAAATACTTCCTCTAAGGAAAGAGGTAAAACGTCAACAAGTAAAGGCTTGTCCTTTGTAAGTCTGTCAAGAGTTTCTTGTCTGTCTCCTCTTACGATGAAGCTTGATACCTTTCCTTTTTTGGAAAAGTCAAGAATTTCTATGCCGTCAAAAAAGCTCTTATCATATTCAAATTCATAGGCAACCTGTACCTTGAAGAGTGTAGTTTTAAGGTTTTGAACATCACTTTCGAAAACTATGCCGCCCTTATGCAAAAGAGCTAACTGGTCGCAGGTGTCCTCTAATTCACGTAAGCTGTGGCTTGTTATAACTGCAGTTGTTTTTCTTTCACAGACATCTGAATAAATAACATTTTTTACAAGGTTTCTCATTACGGGGTCAAGACCGTCAAAGGTTTCGTCAAAGAAAAGATACTTAGGCATACAGGAAAGAGCTAAAATAGTTGCCGCTTGTCTTTTCATACCCTTTGAAAATGAGCCTATGGGTGTTTTGGGATTGAGTCCGAAGCTGTTTGTTAAGCTATTAAAACGCTCATAGGAAAAGCTGTCATAAATATTAGAATAAAGCCTTGCCATTCTTTTCATATTTGCCTGCGGCAAAAAATAAAGCTCATCAGGCACAAAAACAAAGCTGCTTTTGGCAAGAGGATTTTCAAAAACCTTTTGTCCGTCTATTTCAATGTATCCGTTTTCAGCCTTATAAATGCCTGTTATAAGTCTTAAAAATGTACTTTTTCCTGCGCCGTTACTGCCCACAAGACCGTAAATACAGCCCTCAGGGATTTCACAGCTGAGATTATCAAGAGCTACAAAGCTATCAAATTTTTTGGTTACATCAACAGCTTTAATCATTGTCATTACCTCCGTAATATTCTTTTATCTTATCTATAACCGTTTCCAAGGCTACTCCCGATAGCTTTAAATCCTCAACCGTCGCTCTGAGCTTTTCAAAGCTTTGAAGCTTATCTTTTTTCAGAATTTCAATGGCATTCTTCGATACAAAACGCCCAACACCTGGGACACTGTAGGTTATTCCCCGAAGCTCAAGTTCGTTGTACGCTTTTTGTATTGTGTTGGGATTGACCGACAGCTCAAGAGACAAAGAACGCACTGACGGTATAAGCATATCAGCTTCCAATATTGAGCTGAGAACAAGCTGTTCTACTTGCTCTATAAGCTGTTCGTAAATAGGAACACGGCTCTGCTTATCTATTTTAATCATTAAATATCTCCTTCCCGTTGCAACAGGTGTACTACTACAGATAGTACACTAAGACAATAACATAAAAAAATACTGCTGTCAAGAGTTTTTTTGAAAAAATTTTCCACAATAAAAAAGCGGTGGCGAAACACCACCGCAAAGTATTTATACATTTGAATATTCACGCTCAGTTTTTTTGGGTTGAGCTTCTTTTGTTTCTTTAGCCTTTGGCTTTTTGGTGAGTGCATAGAATATATAATAGAAAGCTATGATATATATTACAAACAAAAGCACTACGCACAGCGGATAGAGTATCTGATTACCCTTAACCAAATTAAAGACGATATCGTAAGGGGTGCCGTCGCCGCGGGAGAGGAACATATAATTACAGTCTACAAAAATATTGGCAATATAGGCGGCAACGCAAAAGGCGCCTAAAATGCCGCTTGTAATGACGATATTTCTCTTTTGCATACTTACCATACCCGAAATAATAATATACAGGGCGGCAAAGCCGGAAATGCAGTGAGTAATTCCCGAAATGAGATTGTCAAAAGAAAATACAGGGTATGCAGAGTAGTTATTTCCTGCACAATATGTACCGAGTATTGCTCCCAAAACTCCGAACACGGTTACAAAATCAAGAGAAGCTTCCTTTATTCTGCCCTTTGAAAATGCCGCCAACGGAATAGTTATAAGCTGAATACTGCACAAAAATAAGGGAAGAACACGAACAAAATAGAAAGCGTCCTCGTGTCTTACGGAAAGGATAACTATTTTAAATATCTCAAAGGCATCAATGAGAAAAGCAGACACTATAAGAACCTTGTTTTTCTGCTTTATTTCTTTATTTTTATATTTCAGTCCAAAAATTATGGCGCATAAAATCATTATTGCAACAAGCACGGTAACAGATATAAGATGCTCCGGGGACATATAGCCCTCTGCCTCACGGGAATATCCGCCGAAACCGAAAAATTCACTTAAGCTCATTTTAATAGCTTGAATACAGAAAATGTATACAAGCACACGCCACCTCTTTTCGACATTATATAATAAGTATACTCCTATTTTTAAAACAATCAATAGCTTTTTTAAAAATTGCTACGGGTATATAACCTTTACAATGAAAAAGATAAGTAAAAGCCTTGTGAAATTTCGATACATCTATGCATTATTTGAATTAAAAATTTTCTTTATTCAATTTTGTTATTTGTATATTGGGAACGCGTAATAGGATACCCTCTTCAGTTCCTATAATTTCAACCTCATCATTCTTTTCCAACTGATAAGTTTTGCGTATTTCTGAAGGAATTGTAATGCGGCCAAGCTCGTCAATGCGACGGAATATTCCAACAAACATCATTTTATTACCTCTTTCATATTAGCTAATAGCATATTTTATATGCTTTACGCCAATGTTATCACTTGTATAATGAAAATTTTGTCGAATTGTGTTGTTAAATAAAAATTTCTTGAAAAAGATAAAAAAAGATGCCGTTGTCGGCATCTTTTCAACGGCATCTTCTATAAATTGCGTAGGTATGCATCTAAAATATCCGCAGCGGTCTTTCTCTGTTGCGGAGTTAAGCCTGCCAGTTTATTTGTAATCTCGTCAAACACATACTCTTTACCCGAGGAAAGCTCATCTCTTAACACGTAGTCTGCTGAAATATCCAAAGCTTCGATTAGCTTAATAAAGATATTCATACTCGGCATCTTAATACCACGTTCTATTTCTCCAAGGTACATAACACCGATATCTGCCTTTTCTGCAAGCACTTCCTGTGTATACCCCTTAGACTTACGGGCTTCTCTCAATTTACTGCCCAATGCTTTCTTGTCCATTTCGTCACTCCTAAGCGTATAGCATTATTTCTTTACTTCAAGTATACGAAAAGGATATCGTTAGTTGAACAAGCAAATAGCGTTGTTTCAATTCGATTAGCTAATTTAAGAAGCAAATTTTTGTATTTAACTGTATATTTTTTTTGCAACAACATAGAATAGGTTTAAAAGGGAGGCTTTACAATGAAAAGAATAAACAGAAATTATGAAACGGAATTTGACAGAGATTTTGAGTTTCAGGATTACGGGGATTGCACCGAGGCTCACCCTTACAGACTTTTAAAGGTTGAAAAGCCTAAAGAAAAAAATCAAAAAAGAAAAAACAACACGGAAAACCAATAGAAAATTCACAATAAAAAGGAGAAGCGCTCGTTTTGAGCCTTCTCCTTTAGTCTTTTTCTTCATTTAATTTTGTTATTTGTATATTGGGGACACGTAACAGAATACCATCCTCGGTCCCTAAGATTTCTACTTCATCATTCTTTCCCAGCTGATAAGTTTTGCGTATCTCCGAAGGAATTGTAATGCGACCAAGCTCGTCAATACGACGGGTTATTCCAACAAACATCATTTTATTACCGCTCTATTATTTTTTACCTATATCTTTATATAAGTATATATTTATATAAGAAAATTGTCAAGTGCATATATATTGGTTAAAATATATATGTGAGGTGATTTTGTGATTAGAATTTGTTTGGATAAAGCACTTGCAAACTTTAATATTAGTCGCTATGAGCTTTCAAAACGCACGGGAATACAGTATCAAATTATTGATAACTATTATAATGGTTATAGTTAGTCGAAACAGTAATACGAAATACTGTTTCGACACCAAATCAATGATTTGGAAGCAAATTTTCAAAGAAAATTTGACAATAACCATTGCAATGATTGTCTTGTGAAATTAAATTTTATAGAATTTGATTTCACAAAGCCGATAAAATCGGCTTATTGAAACGCTTTTCAGCGTTTCGACAAACTACAATCATTATAAAAACAAGGTGAAGAGATATGATAGTTATGTTTTGGAAAGAATATGTTTAGCTCTTAACTGCGGCATAGACGATATATTAGAAATCGAAAATTAACAGCACCCGAGTCCATTTATGGAATCAGGTGCTGTTTTTTGTTTGCATACTTTCTTTGAATATAGTTCATTTTAAAAATTTTCACTATTTTTAATAAAAGAAAGGAGCTGTAAAAAACAGCTCTTTAGTTTATAATTTTGCAAGTGCGTTTCCTGCTTCGTTTGGCGTAGGACAGCACTCCGTTTGTCCTTGCATATTGCTTTGACCTGCAAATATAAGAATGTCAATTTGGTTAGTCATAAAAGCAGCCTCAATTGTGATTGAAATCAAAGCCGCAATGCTTCAGAATTTCCTTTGCCATAAGAGTTGAACCTATCTGATTGGGATGCACTCTGTCCCAAGCTACACTTGAAGAGTGGCATATCTGACAGTAGTTTTCATACATTGTCTGAAAATCTACAAAAATACAGCCATATTTTTCTGCAAGCTTTTTGCAAATTGCAGAGTATTCGTCCATACGGGCACGCATTTTATCTTCTCTGAGATTTTCTATGTAATAGGGAGTACAAACTATAACGCCCTTACACTCTGCTTTTGATGAAACTATCATTTTTTCTAAATTTTCAGCGTATTCCTCAGGGCTGATATGAAAATCAAGAATACAAGGAGAGTCAAACTGACGCCATACGTCATTTATTCCTATGCAGATGCTTATCCAATCGGGCTTGTGATTAAGCACAGTAGTATCAAAACGTGCAAGAAGGTCTCGGCTTGTGTTGCCGCTTATTCCCGAATTGATAACTCTTATATTGAGCTCGGGATAACAGCTTGCCAGAAGAGAGTCAATTATATTTGGATAGCCTTCTCCTAAACCTTTTCCCAGTCTTTCACCGCAGGGGCAAACGCTTCCCATATCGGTAACCGAGTCGCCTGCAAAAACTATTTTGTCATTTTTTTCAAAAATCATAATAAAGCTCCTTATATTTTATTATCGCTTTTCTTTGTAAAACTGCCGTTATCATAAATTGCGCATACAAGCTTTTGAATTTTCAAAGCCTCTTTTGCGCTTATTTCAAGCCTTTCGTTGCCTCTTACACTTTCATAGAATTGCTTTATCTGCTTATAGTGCTGGAAGCCCCAGTAATCTTTTCCGTTTTCGTATTCAAGGGCATCTGTCATATCCTGAGTTGTTTTTTCGACAGTTCCGTCATTATATGTTATTGTTGCATCGTCATAGGAAAGGGTAGCCTTTCCGTTTTCACAGCAAAGACGGATTTCTATATCCTCATCACAGCCATAGTTGTTCATCGCCCAGAAGCTTAAGGTTGCGCCGTTTTTATATTTTATAAAGCCTTCGGCACAGTCGTCAACCTCCATTATTTCGTGGTTTCTGTTATAGAGGCTTGCCTGCACCGTAACAGGCTCATCGTTTATAAACCAGTTTGCTAAGTCGAGGGAGTGGATTGCCTGGTCAATGATAACGCCGCCACCCTCTTTATCCCAGGTGCCCTTCCAGTCGGAAAGAGAATAGTAGCTGTCAGGCTTGCACCAGGTTAAAACGCATCTTGCGGAAATAACCTTTCCCAATTTTCCGCTTTCCAAAGCTTTTTTAACAAGCACGGAAGCATCATTGTATCGGCATTGGAAGATAATTCCGTAAAGGATATTATTCTTTTCGGCAATTTCAATGTTTTTTATGCCGTCCTCATATTTTATGCACATGGGCTTTTCGCATAAAACGTTTATTCCTTTTTCAAGGGCATAACGGGAGATGATGGGATGCAGATAATGAGGTACGCATACGTGCACTATATCGGGCTTTAAGGTATCGAGCATCTCTTTGTAATCGTAAAAGGCTTTAGTATTATATTTTTTTGCGGCGGCATCGGCTCTGTCCTTTTTGATGTCGCACACACCTACAAGCTCAACGTTTTTCAAATTTGCAACAGAGGTTGAATGCATTGTAAATATATTGCCGCAGCCTATAATTGTTGTTCTTAACTTTTCCATTTTATCTCCTTTGTTTACCGCTTGAATATACATATTTTCTTTTTATTAATTATATTATTGCTATTCAAAAAAGTCAATTGGATTTATTTCAAAAAACAATAGTTTGTACACTTATAGTTCGGCAACGTGAAAAATCGCAGTTCCGAAATCGAAACTGCGATTTTTGTTATCTTATTATTTCATTCCGTTTTCAACGGATTCAATCATCTTCTTAACCATCTGACCGCCGATAGAACCAGCCTGTCTTGCTGTAAGGTCGCCGTTGTAGCCTTGCTTCAAGGTAACGCCTACTTCATTTGCAGCTTCCATCTTAAATCTGTCAAGGGCTTCTTTAGCCTGAGGAACTAATGATTTGTTAGACATAATTGTTTACACTCCTTTGCGTTAAACTGTTGCTACGATTTTTTCGTTGCAATAGTATTTTTTGCAAAGGTTAATTTTTTATTATAAGTAATTTTTGTAAATAATTTTATTGCATATCAAGCTTCATATCGCCGAATTTAATCCAGTTCATTTTTCTCATAAATTCACTTACTAAAAGAGAGATAGCAGCGGGCAGAATAAACTGAATTACAACAATTTTAATAAGAACTATCCAGATATTTTCTGTAGCAATCATTGTCTGGAAGCTCATAATCTGACCTACAAAGCCTGCAGAGCCCATTCCTGAACCGACGCTGTTGCTTGTCATATTGAAAAGCATAGTGCTGACAGGACCTAAAATTGCACTGGCAACAATTGCAGGCACCCAAATAATAGGCTTTTTAACAATGTTTGGCATTTGAAGCATTGAGGTACCTATTCCCTGAGCAAGAAGACCTGAGGTTTTATTTTCACGGAAGCTTGCAACTGCAAAGCCTACCATATTACAGCAACAGCCAACAGTAGCCGCACCTGCCGCAATACCCGAAAGACCGAGAGCAACGCCGATTGCCGCAGAGCTTATGGGAAGAGTAAGGAAAATACCCATCAAAACTGAAATAACAATACCCATAACAAAGGGCTGTTGAACAGTAGCCCAGTTTATAATTGAGCCTAAACCATTCATAAGAGCTGAAATAGGAGGTCCTAACAAAAGGCCTACCACAGAGCCTGCCGCTATTGTAACAAGAGGGGTAATAAGAATATCAACCTTTGTTTTACCCGATACTAAATGACCTATTTCAATAGCAACATATGCCGCAATAAATGCGCCCAAGGGTTCACCGGGACCTGCAAAAGCAACAACGGAGCCTTCAACAATAGTACCTGCAATTATTTTTGATGCAAAAGCGCCTATCATACCTGCAGTGGCAGAGGAGAAAACAACAAGAGCGCTCTCTTTAAACTTATAAGCAACGCCTATACCTATTCCTGCACCTGTAACAGAAGCGGCAACCTTACCTAAGGTGAAAATAATGTCACCTATATTTCCGCCTATAAGAGTTCCTATCTGCTGGATTATTGTGCCTACGATAAGCGTCGAAAAAAGACCTAACGCCATACCTGATAATCCGTCAATAAAAAACTTAGATAACCATTTTTTAAATTTGTCCATTTTTATCCTTCCCTGTCATAAAAGTTTTTAATTGGGAATATTTTAGCACTTTAAAATAATAAAATCTACTATAAATTTATCACTATTATATGAATAATTGCTTGTAAAATAGTGAAAACTAAACAAAAAACTACCTATATAAAGAAAGGGCTTTAAAATGGGCAAAAAAAATGTGGTTTCACGTACCGACCTTGCATTAGAAGAACAGGAAAGAGTTCAAAGACAAGGGACTCTCAAGGGTGTTGAGAACGATTGCGAGGAATTTGACGGTTTTAAAATAAACAGAGTCAGAATAGTAAATGAAGAGGGAGCAGAGCTTTTAAATAAGCCTGTTGGTAATTATATAACAATAGAATTTGATGATGTTTTCAGCGACGGTGAAAGATTTGTAAAGCTTATTGAGCTTATTGCAAGTGAGCTTTCGAAGCTTATAGAGCTGAAAAAAGATGACACCGTGCTTATAGCAGGCTTGGGAAACAGTAAGGTTACTCCCGATTCCTTAGGTCCCGAAGCAATAGAGAATATTATTGTTACAAGACATCTTAAAGCTTATGCAAAGGAATATTATGAACAAAGGAAATTAAGAAGCGTAGCCGCAATTTCGCCCGGAGTTTTAGGACAGACAGGAGTGGAAACCGCGGAAATAGTAAAGGGAATAGTAAATAAAATAAATCCTGCGGCAGTTATTGTTATTGATGCTCTATGCTCGGGGAGAATGTCAAGGCTTGCTACAACAGTACAGCTTAGCGACAGCGGAATAGTTCCCGGCGGCGGAGTGGACAATCAAAGAGCAAAAATATCAAAAGAGAGCTTAGGCGTACCCGTTATTTCGGTAGGAGTGCCCACAGTTGTAGATGCCGCAACTCTGACGGCAGATGTTATGTCGAGGCTCAGCGGAAAAGAACCCGATGAAAAAGAAAACGAGGCGATAAGAGAAGCACTTACACCTTACGATGAAAACGTTTTTGTAACACCTAAGGATATAGATTTTATTATTACGGAAATCTCGAAAATAGTAGGCTTTAGTATAAATAAGGCTGTAAACAGCGATATTTCAATTGAAGAAATGGAAAGCTTGTTGGCATAAGAATAAAATTTTTTCATATTATATATTATTTAAAATAAAGGAAGAGATATAATTTGAAAAAAGTTTTATTTTATGCACTTACGTTAATTTTACCTGTTGTTGTACTCATTTCGGGAATGAAAATACAAACATTAAAAAATATTGTATTAAACGGATTTTACTGCAATTTGCCGGGAGCGTGGCTGACGGGGAATATATCAAAAGCTCCTTTGCCGAAGGTTTTAGCAGAGTCTGCTTTTTCACTGCTTAGGTTTTATGAAGAAGCAGAAAGCTTTACTTATGCACAGCAAAGCTTTTCACAGCCGTATTTTAAAAAATATGACGACCAAAAGACAGAACTGCCCGTATCTGTTGTTACCCTTAAGCCTTCCTCAAGTGATGGCTATTTAATATATAACGATGTTTTAATAAAGGATAACAGCACTAAAAAGCCTGATATTAAGGCTATTTTTGAAAGAAAGCTGGATTTGGGTCTGAAGGCTTCTGAGCAAGGTCCGCAGGTTTTGATTTTGCATACTCACGCAACAGAAAGCTTTAATTTAAGCGGAGCTGAAAAATATGATGCAGCTGCAAGCTTTCGCAGTGAAGATACTTCGGAAAATGTAGTTGCGGTGGGTGCTGTATTGGCGCAGGAGCTTGAGAAAAACGGCATAGGAGTTATTCATTCCACCGTTTTACACGACAGCGAAAGCTATTCGGGGGCATACGGCCGTTCGCTTAAAACAGCAGAGGAAATTTTAAAGAAAAATCCCACTATTAAAGTTGTTCTTGATGTCCACAGGGATTCTTTAATAGCTCAGAATAAAACAAAATACCGCCCCATTATAGAAAAGGACGGTATTACAATGGCACAGGTTATGATTGTTATAGGTACGGGAACAGCTTCGCTTCCCAACGATAACTGGAAAAATAATTTGCGTCTTGCGGTATCTCTTCAAGGCAGGCTTGATAAAAGCTGTTCAGGACTGACAAGACCTATTATGCTGAGGGACAGCAGATACAATATGCATCTTTCCAAAGGATATTTGTTACTTGAGATAGGATCCTGCGGAAACACTTTAGAGGAAACAAAAAGAAGCGCTGTGCTGATAGGCAAAGCACTTTCTGAAGAGATAAAAGAGAGATGTGAAAAATGAAAGGAAAAATAAAAGCGTATCTTCTTTCTTTAACAATAAGCTTTATGCTTATGGTACTGAGCTTTGCTTTGGTTGCAGTAGATGTGCAGACAAAAGATATAGCAGGATATATGGGAGATTCAGCAATCAATGTTTTTTTAAACAATTCACAGAAAAGTGATACACAAAAAAATCTGTCGGACACAAAAAAGTATCCGACAGAAATCTTTTTAAATATTAAAGGAATTATAAATCTTTTTCGGCTTATAACCGAGCGTTGACTAAGAAAGCATTGAAACTCCGGCGAGAATAACGCTTACAGCAACGAAAAGGAATGCCAAAATACCTGTTAATTTTGAAAGAACAGCATCTATTCTTCTGCCTTTGTTTTTACCAAAGAAAGTTTCTGCACTTCCCGAAATTGTACCGGAAAGACCTGCAGACTTACCATGCTGGAACAAAACAACAACAACAAGCGCCACACAAAGTACAATATCAATTATTCCTAAAACCCACTGCCAAACAGTCATTTTTTAAACCTCCAAAATAATATATAAATAATAATTTATTTAATAATGATGCAGATAAATGCCTAAAAGCACAAAATCAGCCCTATAATAATAGCATACATTTAAGCGTTTTGCAAGTGTTTTTTGAAAAATTTTATTTGGGAATAAAAAAATGCTTGCTTTTTGATAATTTATCTGTTATAATACAACTTGCATCGTTATTGAAAAGTAGTAGGGGGGTTAAATAATGGCTAAATGTGATATTTGTGGAAAAGGCGTTGTTTTCGGTATCAAAGTTTCTCACTCACATAGAAGAAGTAACAGAACATGGAAGCCCAATGTTAAAAGGGTACGTGCTGTTGTAAACGGAGAAGTTAAGCACATCCATGCTTGCAGCCGTTGCCTTCGTTCAAATAAGGTACAGAGAGCTGTTTAATTTATTGATGTCGATTAAAAAATGACCTTCGCACAGTGTTTGCTGTGAGAAGGTCTCTTTTTTTGCGTTACGCAGTAACGCATCGATATAAATCTCCAATTTCTTAATATCCGAAATTATAGAAAGTTAATATATAATAAAAAAATATATCATATTCGTAAAAATATCGCAATGCTTTTAACTGATAAAATAGAACCTCGGCTAAAATATGAAAGTTTCACATTTTGGCCGAGGTTTTGGGTTATCCGTGTGTTTTGAGATCTTAGTTCGTTTCGAAGCCGAGAAATAGAAGATGTTAATCGATATTCACTTTCCAATATCCGAAACGTTTACCGTTTACTCTGGTGATTAAGCCTTTCTTTTCAAGAGAAGCAGTAATTGTTTTAACGGTTCTTTCAGATTTTTTAATGCTTTCGGCAATTTTCTTTTGTGTTAGTTTGCCATCAGATTTTAGTAAATTTAAAACTGTCGTTTCGTCCAAAGTGCAATTCAAAGTGCAATTTTCGTTTCGTTCGTTGCACTTTGGGGAAGATAACGAGCAACTAATGTGCATATCGCGGTTTTTGAGCGGATTGTTTTCACCGAGCAATAGGTTTCGCAAAAATAGTTCCAAATACTCGGTTGTTTCGTGTACTCCTTTTTTAAGATTGGTATAGTTTGCACGTACCAGAGCATTTCTAAAATACCAAGCATTTTCAGCAAAGATATCATTGGTAACGTCAAAGCCTAACGTGCGAAGGTATTTTATAAAGAAAACCGCGGTCGCTCTTGTGTTACCCTCGGAGAAGATATGAATTTGCCAAAGGCGAGAGACAAAAGTTGCTAAATGCTTTATGATTTCCTCCACCCCAAGATTCTTATACGAAAACTCTTTTTCAACCGAAAAATCATAATCCAAGGTCGCTCTTAAATCCAAAGCGCCACCGTACATAACGGTATCACCGTCAAGTACCCATTCATTTTTAGTTATGTTATAATCTCTGATTTTGCCTGCGTGTTTATAAATATCCCTAAACAACTGTGAATGAATTGAAATATACTGCGCCGGTGAAAAAACGAAAGATTTTTCTGATAATAACTGCGCTATGCGAACCGAAACCTTGTCAGCTTCTTCGGTTCTGTCAGTATCTGTATGCGCAATATTTTCTTTATAATAACTGTGAATTAAATCATTAGCTTCTTCAAAAGTTATATCGCCGTCAATGTTCTTTTTGGCGGTTTCAATCAAGTATTCACTTGTGTTAAGTCCATCAACTGCTTGAAGACCGATTGCGGTATGCCAAGCATAACTTTTTTCTTTTTTTTGCGGTTCTTTTTCGCGCAAATATTCTTCAAAAATATCGTTCACAGCATCACCCCATTTCATATAATCATTATATCATATTTGAATACAAATAGCAAATTTTCTTTTAAACCATATTAAATTTAATTGGCGGTAAGGGTTACTTGCCACCGCTCTGTTTGAAGAGTTTTTGCGTTAGTCTTATGTGCTTGCCAGTGTTTTGACATTTGATGAAGCCGTTGTTTAGCATCCACGCGCATTTACGTTTACTAATATGCAAGACACACCGCACCTATTCGCCCGACAGCACTTACAGTAAGCTACTCAACATTTCTTATCACCTCGGAGGGTATATCATTTGCCTTTATCATTTGTGGTCCTGACGAGGTAATCAATCAGAGCATCTTTGGTGAAGATATAACCGCCTTTATAGGTATAGGATTCTATCTCACCGTTTTTGAGTGCGGCGTAGATTGTATTCTTGCCTACGGGTGACCAACGAGCCGCTTTCATCGGAGTTAAGATATCGGGGCGTTTTTTGAGCATCTTTTGATATGCTTCTCTTTGTTTTTCTTGGTTCATTTTTATTCTCCTTGTGTTTTTTAACACAAAGGATACCACAAAGATCTGATAAGTCCAGAGATAATTGCATCGCCATTGAAAAACAGATAAGAATATGATATAATAAAATGTAAAAATTTTTAGTTAGGTTGATCGTATGGGACTTAGAAGCTTTTTTCATAAAATCAAAATAGGCTTTGCGAGAATGGGTGAACCTTCGCTTCCGCATACAACGCAGGCAAAAAAGTACGGAGATTTGGGTGAGGACGAATTCGTCTATGCCATTCAATCTCGTTTGCCTGATTGCGAAATCAAAAAGAATATTATTATTCAGACAATAGAGGGTAATGCGGAAATCGACTGCTTGATTCTTTATAAGAATAAGCTATTTGCTATAGAGATCAAGTGCTGGAAAGGTAGACTTGTTGACCGCAACGGCAACTTCATCCAATATAAACGCGACCGTTGGACGGATGAAATACATACCAAAGTCCACAAGTCACCATTCAAACAGCTTGGTCGAGCTGTTTACTTACTCCGAAAACAAATTCCGGATTATGCTTGGATTAACACTGTCGTGTTTTTCGAAGAATCGGAATATATCGAAACCGAAAGTGATAACGTGTGGTTTGACAACGTAGACGAGCTTATATCCCATATTGTAAGTGACGGTAAAGTTACATTGGGAAATAATGCAAGCGCCTTTTTTGAGAAATGCATCACCGCTGATTATCTTCACAGTAATTCGTGGGGGAAATCTTTGCACTGCATTGTATGTGATAATTCGTTAAGATTCACCACTTCAAACGGGATACTGGATCGAAGCAATATTCAATCTATTTCAATATCACACCATTGGTCTTATGACGAAGTTAAGATTACAACAAAAGATGGAGCACGTCATATCGTTGATATTGAAAATGGCTCCATTTATGTCATTGACAATGGTTACAAATATCGCTATGCACTATGCAAATTGGACTATATTCGTTTAGAAAATTAGTGACCACCTAAACCGAAGACAAACCCTCCCCAAGTCTTCTTGGGGAGGGTTTTAATGCTTCTCACACCTATCTCGCAAATTTCTCGCAAAAAGTCATAACTTTCGCAAAACCTCTTAAAATAGAGGGAAATACTGCATTTTTTTAGGGACGGAGAGGGGCGGTGCGGTAGATACTGCCTTTTGCTCGATATGCTTTTGCAAAATGCAAAAGCGAGATTTATATCATATCGAGTTTGAGCTATGCTTAAACATGTCGATTTTACGATAGTAAAAATATCGGGCAGACTTTAGTCTGCATATCGACTTAAAAATTAACGTTGTTATATAAACACATTTCTATCTTGCGTATTCCCAGGGGATTTCCTCTTCGCCTCTGACAATATAGCTTTTTTTTGCAAGCTTGGCTAAAGGAGTATCGGAAAAAGAGTCGGAATAGAAGGTTTCGATTTCTGATTTTTTATAAAATTCCTCAAACCTTGTAACCTTTTCTTCACCGTAACAGTTAGGACCGAAAAACTTGCCTGTTTTTTTATCGACAGGGGAAGCAATAATACGCTCTACGTTTAAAATGCTTTTTACAGGGTCAAGCAAAAACTGAGGAGATGCGGAAACAATAACATCGTCAGCCCTGTGGGATACATAATAACGCTTATAAATATTATCCTTCTTTTCTTTCCAGAACTCAGCTACAAGAGCATCAATGTCTTTAAAGCATTTAAAAAAGGAAAAGAAATATCCCTTTGCTTTGGTTTTGCTGAAAATTTTTAAAGACATCATAATAAAGGCAAAAAACTGCAAAGGCAGATAAAGGAGTACTCTTTTTTTCTTTTTTAAAGCAAAAAAGTAAAACTGAGTTGAGCTGTCGCCCCTATAAATAGTTTTATCAAAATCGTATACATTCATAATGAAAAAGGCGGCAGTCAAAAAATGACAGCCGCAAACCTCACTTAAATTTTCCCCTTAAGAGCTCTTTCAAGCCATATAGAGCCTATATCAATAGCATTGTAAAGACCTAATTTTTCACTGCGCTTAACAACTCTGTCCTTAGCCTTAAGGTCAGGGTCGGTATACTGAAGCTCAACGGAAACCTTTCCGCTTATCTCAAGGTCGTCATTTTTCTTGGAGTCAAGCACCTGAAGCATAATAATATATTTATCACTGAGATTGCCGTAATATAATATGTTTCCGCAACGTACCAAAGGGAAACCACGGTACATAAGGGAATTTATACTTGATTTTTCAGCCATATAGCTCACCATATCTTTCTTCACTTAATATTACTATTGTAACATAATTATTTTCTTTTGTAAAGAAAAGACTTGCATTTTTTTAAAAATAGTGTTAAAATGAAAAAAACGTTGTGATCGGGAAAGTAGCTTAGAAGGAATATTCAGAGAGTGAATGTCGTCGGCTGTGAGCATTCATATATGAGCTTTAAGTGAAGTTCGCTCGTGAACGGTGCTGTTGAAGGTTTTCTGGTAGGCGGCAACGGTTTGGCTCCGTTAAAAGCTTTTAAAGTGCCTGCTTTAAGCAGGAATTTGGGTGGTACCACGGAAATTCAGCCTTTTCGTCCCATTTGGGATGAAAAGGCTTTTTTATTAAATTTGAAAGGTTGAAGTTTATGAAGGCACAGCTTGAGGCTATCAGAATAAAGGGCGAGCAGGCTCTTTCAAATGCGCAAAGTCTTGAAGATTTGGAAAACATCAGAATTGAATTTTTAGGTAAAAAAGGAGAAATGACCGCTATCTTAAAGCAGATGGGTACTCTTTCGGCAGAGGAGCGCCCCGCTATGGGACAGCTGGCAAATCAAGTCCGTTCATTTTTGGAAACAGAGCTTGAAAAAGCAAAGCAACAGCTTTCTTCAAAAGCTCTTGAAGAAAAAATAAATTCCGAGAAAATTGACGTAACTATGCCCGGAAAATTAAATAAAACAGGAAAACCACATCCGTTGACAACTGTTATGGATGAAATAAAGGAAATCTTTTTGGGAATGGGCTTTGAGGTGGCAGACGGTCCTGAGGTAGAATACGATTACTATAACTTTGAAGCTTTGAATATTCCTCCTGAGCACCCTGCAAGAGATACTCAGGATACCTTCTATATAAATGATAAGATTCTTCTCAGAACGCAGACCTCTCCTATGCAGATAAGAGTTATGGAAAAGAAAAAGCCGCCCATAAGAATAATTGCGCCCGGAAGAGTTTACCGTTCCGATGCCGTTGACGCAACTCATTCACCTCTGTTCCATCAGATAGAGGGGCTTGTTGTTGACAAGGGTATTACAATGGCTGACCTTAAGGGTACGCTTGAGGTGTTTATAAAAGGTCTTTACGGAGAGAACAGTAAGGTGCGCTTCCGTCCTCACCATTTCCCCTTTACCGAGCCCTCGGCAGAGGTTGACGTTTGCTGTTACGTTTGCGGCGGTAAGGGCTGCCGTCTTTGTAAGGGCGAAGGCTGGATAGAAATTTTAGGAGCAGGTATGGTACATCCTAAGGTGCTTGAAAACTGCGGAATTGACCCCGAAGAGTACAGCGGCTTTGCTTTCGGCTTAGGCCTCGAAAGAATTGTAATGCGTCATTATAATATTGACGATATGCGTCTTTTATATGAAAATGACGTAAGATTTTTAAAGCAGTTTTAATTAAATTACAGAGAGGATAAAAAGCTATGAAATTATCAATAAAGTGGCTTAAAGATTATGTTGATATAAACCCCGACCCTAAAGAATATTCTGAGGCTCTTACAATAACAGGCTCAAAGGTTGAAGGCTTTGAGTGTGTTGGAGATACGATAAAAAATATCGTAGTAGGAAAAATATTGAAAATAGAAAAGCACCCCGACGCAGATAAGCTGATAGTTTGTCAGGTAGATGTGGGTGAAAATGAGCCTGTTCAGATAGTTACAGGTGCCAACAATGTTTCCGAGGGTGATATAATTCCCGTTTGTAAGGACGGCGCTGTTTTGCCTGACGGAAGAAAAATTAAAGCAGGAAAGCTCAGAGGAGTAGTGTCAAACGGTATGCTCTGCTCTCTTTCGGAGCTTGGACTTACTAAAAATGATTACCCCTATGCTATTGAGGACGGCATTTTCATAATGCAGGAGGAGTGCAGTATAGGACAGGATATAACAGAGGTTTTAGGTCTTGACGATACTGTTGTGGAATTTGAAATAACCTCAAACCGTCCCGACTGTCTTTCCGTTATCGGTCTTGCAAGAGAAACAGCGGCAACCTATAATCTGCCCTTGAAATTGCATACACCTGTTGTAAAGGAAAGTGACGGAAAAATTTCCGATTATATTGACGTTGAGGTTAAAGAGCCTACACTTTGCACAAGATACTGTGCAAGAGTGGTTAAAAACGTTAAAATTGAGCCTTCTCCCTCCTGGCTAAGAGCAAGACTTCGTTCCTGCGGAGTACGTCCTATCAATAATATAGTAGATATAACAAACTATGTTATGCTTGAATATGGTCAGCCTATGCACGCCTTTGATTATGAATGTATCACAGGCAAGAAAATAAATGTAAGATGTGCATCAAACGGCGAGAAAATGAATACTCTTGACGGTGTAGAGAGAACTCTTCAGGACTCTATTCTTGTAATTGCAGACAATGAGCGTGCCATAGGTCTTGCAGGTATAATGGGCGGAGAAAATTCCGAAATTAAGGATTCTACCGTAACTGTTGTATTTGAGTCTGCTTGCTTTAACGCTCCCTGTGTTCGTCTGGGCGCAAAAAAAGTAGGACTCAGAACAGAGTCATCAAGCCGTTATGAAAAGGGACTTGACCCCAACAACGCTCTCCCTGCCCTCGACCGTGCCTGCGAGCTTGTAAACCTTTTAAATGCAGGTGAGGTAGTAAGCGGACTTATAGATATAAATAATTCTTCTTCCGAGAGAAACAGCTTCCCTCTTGAAGCAGAGTGGATAAACAAGTTTTTGGGAATAGATATTTCAACAGAGCAAATGACTCAGTACCTTAAAAATATTGACGTAGAGGTTAAAGACGGCAAGGTATATGTTCCCACCTTCCGTTCCGATTTACAGCACAAAGCTGATATTGCTGAGGAAATAGCAAGATTTTACGGCTATGATAAAATTCCTTCAAATGTATTTTCGGGAAAGGTTTTGTGCGGACGTCTTAACGAACGTCAGAAATTTGAAAAGGATATTATAAACAGCTTTGTTGCAAACGGACTTTACGAAATAGCAACCTATTCCTTTATAAGCCCCAAATTCTATGACAAAATAGGTCTTGACGGGGAACAGATTAAAAAAGAAAGCGTTGTAATTTTAAATCCCTTGGGCGAGGATACAAGTATTATGCGCCGTATGATGCTTCCTTCAATGCTTGAAACTCTGACGAGAAACTACAATTTCAGAAATGAAAGCGCCGCACTTTTTGAGCTTGGAAAGATATATATTCCCGATGAGGATTCCAACAAGCTTCCCGATGAGAGAACAACTCTTTGTGTGGGAATGTATAAAAATAAAATGGACTTCTTTGATATCAAGGGCGTTTTACAGGAGATTTTTGACGAGCTTAATATAGTTAAGGTAAGCTACGAAGCAAAATCAGATATAAGCTACTATCATCCCGGACGTACCGCAGGAATATATGTAAACGGCAAGTACGTAGGTGTAGTAGGTCAGGTACATCCTTTTATTGCTAAGAACTACGGCGTTGAAGCAGAGCTTTACTGCGCTGAAATAGATGTTGAAGAGCTATATGCTTGCGAAAGAAAGAAGGCTGTTTATACAGGACTTCCCAAATTCCCTGCATTAACAAGAGATCTTGCTCTTGTATGTGAGGACGAGCTTCCCGTTGCCGCTATTGAAGCAGCTATAAGAAAGGGAGCTAATAATATTCTTGAAGAGGCACAGCTTTTTGACGTATATAAGGGCAAGCAAATTGAACAGGGCAAAAAGAGCGTTGCTTATTCTCTTGTTTTCAGAAATAAGGAAAAAACACTCTCTGACGAAGAGGTTGACAGCGCTATGAAGAAAATTTTCAAGGAGCTTGAAAAAATAGGAGCATTTTTGAGAAGCTAACGTATATTTAGTAAAAAATACTTGCTATTTAAGAAAAAATGTATTATTATTAAACCGTAACAAAAAATATCTATATAATCATTGAATAGAGGTTTTTTTAATGTCCGGAAATACAGTTGTATTTAAAATAAATCAAGAAAAGGAAAATGAGCTAAGAAGAGCTATAACTACGGTTTATGACGCTCTTAAGGAAAAGGGATATAATCCTATCAATCAGATGGTAGGCTATATTCTCAGCGAGGACCCGACTTATATTACAAATCATAAGAACGCTCGCAGCCTTATTTGTAAGATAGACCGTGACGAGCTTTTGCAGGAGCTTCTCAGAAATTATCTTGATAATTAAGTTTTGACAGTCGATAGGGGAGTGGAAAACGATGGACGTTTTTCTTGAAAAAATAGTTAAAAAAAGAGCTACCGCAGTTGATATAGCAATCAATCTTTTGCTGGTTGTTGCGGCAATAATTTTGTTTTTGGTTATTGCTGTTTTTGCAACAGCATACCTGGGCGCATTAGGTATTTTTATTGGCTTTGCTGAGCTTTACGGAGCGTGGTATTTGCTTAGCTCCAGAAGCCTTGAATATGAGTATTCTCTCACTAACGGTGAGCTTGATGTTGACTGCATAATTGCTCAAAGAAAAAGAAAGAAGCTCGCATCTTTGAATTGTCGAGAGTTTGAAATTATTGCTCCTGTAAACAATGAACATAAAAGAGAGATAGAGGCACCCGGCATAAAAAATAAGATTTTTGCTGTAAGCCATCCTCAGTCCGAGGGTCAGTATTTCGGTATTTTTAACGATACCGAAAAAGGAAGAACTCTTCTTGTTTTCGAGCCTGACGAGAGAATGATAGAAAGCTTTAAGACTTACATTCCCCGAAAGGTTATGGATAAATAATATTTGAAAGCTGAACAAACCGAGGTTTCCTCGGTTTGTTCGTATAATTTTTAGCAGATATTTAATATATTACAACTATTGTAAAAGAGGGCTTTTATGAACAGGAAAATAGCCACAAAGGAACAGATGCTTGAAATAGAAAAAAAAGCTATAGAAAAAGCAAACACCTCCGTCTCTTATCTTATGGAAAGCGCAGGAAATGCTATTTGCCGTGAGGTAGAAAATGCAGTTGGTAATGTTTCCGGAAAAAAGATAATAATACTGTGCGGAAACGGCAAAAACGGCGGAGACGGTTTTTCGGCGGCAAGACAGCTTTTTTATAAAGGTGCATATACAAAGGCTCTTTTTTTCGGGGAAGCTGAAAATTTGCCTGAGGTTACTAAATCAGTATATGAAAGGCTTCCCAAAGATGTTGCTGCTAAAGAGATAAGCTATAGGCATATTGAAGAAGCGGATATTATTATAGATGCAGTTTTCGGGACTGGATTTCACGGAGCGCTTGAACGTGCTTTTGAAGAGCTGTTTGCGGCTGTAAACAATTCAAAGGCTGTTAAATTTGCTGTGGATATCCCCAGCGGTATAGAATGTAATACGGGAGTTTTGGGCGGAAAGTGTATTAAATGTGATTATACAATAACCTTTGCTCTGCCAAAGCCTTGTCATTATCTTTTTCCTGCGGCGGATTATTGCGGAAAAATTATTGTAGCGGATATTTCAATTCCACAAGAAATTATAGATTTACAAAAGCTTGATATATTTCTTTCTGATATGCCTGACATTGTAGAAAGAATACCTTCGAGAAAAAGGAATACTCATAAGGGCGACTATGGAAGATTACTTGAAATCTGCGGGTCTGAGTATATGACCGGTGCGGCGTATTTTTGTGCAAACGGAGCTTTGAAAAGCGGAGTGGGCTTACTCAATATGCTCTTGCCCGAAAAAATTCTTCCCGTTATGCAAATAAAGGTTTCTGAAGCTGTTTTCAGCTCATATACAAATGAAAATATAAAAGAAAAGCTTGAACAACAGCTTGAAAAAAGCAACGCCTGTGTTTTTGGGTGCGGAAGCGGTCAAGCTAAAACAAGCTTAGAAATTCTTGAATATCTTTTAAAAAGTGATATTCCTCTTGTGCTTGATGCTGATGCTTTAAACGTTGCATCTTTAAATAAAATTTCTTTAAAGAGAAGCAAAGCAACGGTAATAACTCCCCATATGGCTGAGTTTTCAAGGCTTACGGGCTTATCAATTGAAGAAATAGAAAAAGATAAAATAGGAATTGTCCGAGAATTTTGTCAAAAAGAAAATGTAATAACCGTGCTGAAGGGCGCATATACGATAATAGCGGAGCCGAATGGACAGGTGTGTATAAATTATTTGGGAAATTCGGGTATGGCAAAGGGCGGCAGCGGAGATGTGCTTGCAGGAATAATTGCTTCTTTGCTTGCTCAAGGACTTGACGGGTTCGACAGTGCTTTATGTGCTGCGTATATTCACAGCGCAGCGGGAGACAGTGCTGCTCAAAAGCTTTCACAGTATTCTATGACACCTACCGATATTATAAATGAGCTTCCGCTGATATTTAAGGCGGTTGAGCTTGAAAAAGCGAATGGCTAATGCTCTTCCGCTTGCGGAGGAGTAATATTGGTGAAAAGGTCAGTATACATACTTATTTTAACTTTAGTTTTGCTTTGCTCTTGCAATAGGGTAGTTGAAAAAAATACGGACTTAACAAAAAAATATCAAAATGCCTCGGGCTTTGATGCTTGTATAAGTATTACTGCTGAGGATACTAAATACAGCTTTTTGTTTGAAAGACGTGGAAATGAATATTGCAAAGCAGAGTTTATAACTCCCGAAGCGTTAAAGGGCTTAGTTATAGAAACAAACGGCAGTGAAAAGATAATCAAATATAAAAACTTAAATATCCCTTCACAGTTTTTACCCTCTGAAATAGGTATAGGAATGGACACAGTTTCTCAAATGCTTATGTCATTGGAAAAAGCGGTGGGAGAATTACCTGTTAAAAATAAAAATGAAACTCAGATTACCTTGGCGGGTGAGCTTTACGGAGTAAATGCAGAGCTGAAATTTGATATTTCTACCTTGATGCCCTTGACGGCGGAGCTTATGCTTAACTCTCAAAAAATTTCAGTAAGCATCACTCAATTCAAATTTGTTTAAGGAAGAGAATAATGTTTAAAAGAACGAGAGCTGAAATAGACTTATCGGCATTGGCGCATAATTACATTCAAATAAAAAAAGGACTTAAAAGTGATACCGCTGTAATGGCAATAGTAAAGGCAGATGCTTACGGACATGGTGCCATAACAGTTGCCCGAGAGCTTGAAGCTCAAGGAGTTACTTGCTTTGGGGTCTCTTCAAACGATGAGGCGGTACAGCTCAGAGTAAACGGTATAAAAATACCTATCCTTGTTTTAGGCTATACAAATCCCGAAAGCTACAACGAGCTATTGGAATATTCAATAACACAGACTGTTTTTTCCTATGAGCAGGCAAAAACAATTTCTGACTTTTGTATAAAAAAAGGCAAAACAATGAAAATACATTTAAAGCTTGATACGGGAATGGGACGGCTTGGCTTTATGTGTAGCAGTGATGAGGATATTGAAAAAACAGTAAGTGAAATAAAAAAAGTTTTAGAGCTTGAAAATCTTGAATTTGAGGGTATATTTACTCATTTTGCAGAGTCTGATAAGCCTGAGAGTGACTATACTCAAAAGCAGTTTTCATATTTTATGAAGGCTGTTGAAAAAATAGGCTACAGCTTTAAATATAAGCACTGCTCAAACAGTGCGGCAATAATAAATTTCCCCGAAATGCAGCTTGATATGGTGCGTCCCGGAATAATCCTTTACGGACTTTTGCCAAGCTCAAAGACAAAGAATATAGGTCTTTTGCCGGTAATGAGCCTTTGCACAAGAGTTGCACAGATAAAAAGCTTTGAAAAAGATACATCTATAAGCTATTCGAGAACATATAAAACAACTGATAAAACAAAGGTTGCCGTGCTTCCCATAGGCTATGCAGACGGCTTTGCAAGAGGTCTTTCGGGAAAAATAAAGGTTCTTATAAAGGGACAGCCTGCTAATATCATAGGTCTTGTGTGTATGGATATGACAATGGCTGACATAAGCAAAATTGAAGATGTACGCAACGATGACAACGTTTTGATTTTCGGAAAAGAGAACGGAAATATATTACCCGTAGAGCAAATTTCCGATATTTTGGGAACTATCAATTATGAAACGGTGTGCTGTATTTCAAAGCGTATACCGAGAATTTATATAAAAGACGACAAAGTAATAGAGGAGGAAAGTTATATAAGGTGACAAGAATAATCCGAACTTGTTTTAAAAAGGCGGATTTTCGCTCATCCTACGTTAAAATACTCGTTAATCCATTGAGGATTAACTCCGTTTTATGCCTTGTTTGAACAAAAATCCTCTCTTTTTAAAATCTTCGACCTCAAAGGGAGAAGATTTCGAGAGTTTTTTATGGAGATTAGGCAAAGTAAGGCTTGAGTCTTGCAAGAATAAATAGGGTGAAAAGAACTGAAATGTGCTCCTTTGAGGCAGATTCGGATTAGTCTTGTCACCTTAAGGTAAATTTTTGTTATTGAAAAAACAGATTATTTTTAATATAATACTAATATAAATACTAATATAAATACTGTCAAAAAGCTGAATTTAAAATAAAATAGTAGAGAGGGATTGCCATGAAGATTATTAATTTGCTGAAAATGAAAAAAAATATCAATTCAATGATTAAAGGCTATAAAAAAATGGCAATACTAAATACAGAGTTAGCCGAAGAGGGACTCTGTGTTGACAACGAAGCCCTCAGACGCATCGAGTTAAATTTAGCGGAGAGTGAACAAATTGACAGTAAAACGAGGGGATATATTTTACGCTGACCTCAGCCCCGTTGTGGGAAGTGAGCAGGGCGGTCTCCGTCCCGTATTGGTTATTCAGAATGACGTGGGCAATAAATATAGTCCTACTGTTATTGTGGCTGCAATTACAAGTCAGATTAACAAGGCAAAAATGCCTACGCATATTGAAATCAATGCCAAAAAATACGGAATAGCAAAGGATTCGGTAATCCTTTTGGAACAAATAAGAACAGTTGATAAAAAAAGGCTTCGCGAAAAAATAGGTTTTTTAGACAGTAATGCGATGCTTTTTGTTGACAATGCGTTGTATGTAAGCTTTGGATTAAAATGTGAAACAGGTATAGAAACAGCAACGTAAAATAAAAGAAAAGGAATGATACGGATTGTTAAAAGGAAAATTCAGAGTTATTACCACCGCTGCGGTTTGTACTGTTATAACCGTATCGGCGGTATACATAGGCTTTGCCGCTGACCCCGGCTCTGCAGAGGACCCGATAGTTACAAAAAGCTATGTGGATAATGCCATTACCACAGCCTTAGAGAACTATATCAAAAATTCGGATTTGAATTCTGCGCTTTCTTCTGCACAGGCTATCACAGATATCAAGCAAAGCATACTGCAAGCTCAGCAAGATGTATCTTCTGCTCAAAATACAGCAAGTCAGGCTCAGGATACTGCAAATCAGGCTCAAAGCTCTGCAAATCAAGCTCAAAGCACAGCTGAACAAGCTCAAAGCAACGCTCAAAGTACTTCGAGCGCTTTGCAAAATATAGAGGATAAGCTTGATAATTACATAAACAATGACGAAAAGTATGGATATAAGGTTATAAATCTTCAAAAAGGAAAGCTGTTGAGTGCCTCCGAAGGTACGGAAATTATTATAAGAAGCGGAGCGGCAAGCTGTGTTTCACCTTCAAGCTCAATAGGAATTTACGATTATACTGACGGTAGCTTCTGTGCCAACGGAGCAAGGCTTACAAACGAGCATTATTACGTGTTTGACAGAAACGGCAGAGGAATAAGAGCCGCTTCGGACTGTGTGCTTTTGATAAGAGGAAAATACACAATAGACTAAATTTAGAGGACAGAAAAAGCTGTCCTCTTTTTTTATGCAATTTTTTCGACAAAATTTTTGAATAAGATATGCTATATTGGATAAAAATAACTGTATAGGAAAAGAAAGGCGGAGGCCGTAATTATGAAGCTTGAATTTTCTCATAGCGGAAAAAATCTTACTGTGGCTTTACAGGGAGAACTTGACCACCATAACGCAAAAGGAATAAAGGAACAAATAGATACGACAGCATCAAGAATTAAACCCGAGGTGCTTATTATGGATTTTGCGCAGGTTCCTTTCTGCGACAGCTCGGGAATAGCTGTGGCAATAGGGAGATATAAGCATATGCAAAGCATAGGCGGAAGAGTAAAAATTATAAACACTTCAAAGCAGGTAAAAAAAGTATTGGTGCTTTCGGGTGTTAATAAATATATGAAGGTAGATTAAGGAGAAAAACAAATGAAATGTATAAATGAAATGAAAATGTCATTTTTAAGCCGTTCTGCCAATGAAGGCTTAGCAAGGGTAACAGTTGCAGCCTTTGCCTCTCAGCTTGACCCTACCCTTGATGAGATATCGGAAATAAAAACAGCTATATCAGAAGCTGTTACCAACTGTGTAGTACACGGCTATAAGGACGGTATCGGAGTAATTTACATAAGGGCACGCCTTTTCGAAAACGGCATTTTAACAGTTACTGTAAGGGACAGAGGCTGCGGAATAGAAGACATAAAAAAAGCCAGAGAGCCTCTTTACACAAGCAGTGAAACAGGAGACAGAGCAGGTATGGGCTTTACTATTATGGAAAGCTTTACCGATAAAATGAGGGTACGCTCAACCTTAGGCAAGGGGACAAGCGTAACCCTTTCGAAGCAGCTGAAGCTTAAATGATAACAAGAGATAAAACAAGAGAGCTTATTTTTCTTGCACAGTCGGGAAATTCGCAGGCAGAGGAAACGCTTGTATGTGAAAATATGGGGCTTGTTTACAGTGCGGCGACAAGACTTAATATTTACGGCTTTGAAAGAGAAGATTTGATACAGGCAGGCTCAATAGGTCTTTTAAAGGCAATAAGAGGCTTTGACCTTTCAAAAGAGGTCGAATTTTCAACCTATGCCTTTCCTGTGATAACAGGAGAAATAAAAATATATATCAGGGACAACAGCGCTCTTAAGGTTTCAAGAAAGCTTAAAGAGGTTCAGATGAGAACTCTCAAAGCAAAAAACAATCTTTTAAAGCAGCTTGGCAGAGAGCCTACCGTTTCTGAAATATCTGAGCTTACAAAAGACTCAACAGACGAAATAATTGAAGCTCTTGAAGCAACAACTGCGCCCTTATCCTTTGACAGTAGCAATAATGAAGATGAAAGAAGCTTGTTTGAAACAACAGGCATTGATAAAAGTGATGAAAATACAGAGCTGTTAACCTTAAAAAATGCCATACATACCCTTGATGTGCAGGATAGAAAGCTTATTTCTCTGCGCTATTTTTGCGCAAAAACTCAAAGTGAAACTGCTAAAATACTTAATATGACACAGGTACAGGTTTCAAGAAGAGAAAAGAAAATAATGACCTGCCTGAAAAAATATTTTGAAGAGTAAATGTTAACAAAAGTTAACAAAATTAGGCTTGACAAAAAATAAAATCATACTATAATGAGTATTAGCACTCAGATATTATGAGTGCTAATACTCATATAAAGGAAGTATAACAAATGGCAAAAAAACAGTTTAAGGCAGAGTCTAAAAGACTGTTGGACTTAATGATTAATTCAATATACACTCATAAAGAAATATTTCTTCGTGAGCTTATAAGTAATTCAAGCGATGCGCTTGATAAGCTGTATTTTCGTTCTTTGACAGACCAAAGCGTAACTCTTTCCAAAGAGGATATGTATATAAGAATAGCTGCAAATAAAGACGAAAGAACACTCACTATCTCCGATAACGGCTGCGGAATGAGTAAGGAAGAATTGGAGAGCAATTTGGGAACAATCGCAAAAAGCGGTTCCTTTGCATTTAAAAATGAAAACGGCGGAAATTCCGCTGTTGATATAATAGGTCAGTTCGGTGTAGGCTTTTATTCTGCTTTTATGGTAAGTAAAACGGTAGAGGTAAAATCAAAGGCATACGGCTCTGACGAAGCTTATTTATGGAAATCCGACGGGGCGGACGGATATACAATTACTCCCTGTGAAATGAAAGAAGCTGGAACACAGATAACACTTACAATTAAGGAAAATACCGAGGACGAAAGCTATGACGAATATCTGGAAAGCTACCGTTTACAAGGTATAATTAAAAAATATTCCGATTATATCCGTTATCCTATTAAAATGTATATTGAAACACAAAGACCTAAAGAGGATAACAAGGAAGAATTTGAAACGGTTGTAGAGGATACCGTACTCAACAGTATGGTGCCTATCTGGAAAAAGAGCGCAGACGAGGTTGACGAAGAAAGCTACAACAATTTTTACAGAGAAAAATTCTTTGATTTTGAAAAGCCTGTAAAGGTAATTCACTCTAAAACAGAGGGTACTGCAACCTACAACGCATTACTCTTTATTCCCTCAAAGGCTCCTTATGATTATTACACAAAGAATTTTGAAAAGGGACTTATGCTTTTCTCGGGCGGTGTGCTTATAATGGAAAAGTGTGCCGATTTATTGCCCGATTGCTTTAGCTTCGTAAGAGGTCTTGTTGACTCTGAGGATTTATCCCTCAACATTTCAAGAGAGATGCTTCAGCACGACAGACAGCTCAAGATAATAGCTAAAAGCCTTGAAAAGAAAATAAAGACAGAGCTTAAAAAGCTGTTAGCAAATGACAGAGAAAAATACGAAGAATTCTATAAGAGCTTCGGTCTTAATTTGAAATTCGGCATATATAACAGCTTTGGTATGAATAAGGATTTGCTTCAGGATTTAATTTTGTTCCACTCTTCAAGCGAGAATAAAATGTCAACGCTTGAAGAATATGCTTCAAGAATGAAGGAAGAACAAAAATATATCTATTACGCTACAGGCGAGAGCGTAGCTAAAATTGATTTGCTTCCTCAGATAGAGCTTATTAAGGATAAAGGATTTGAGGTATTATATCTCACAGACGATATTGACGAATTTGCCGTTAAGGTGCTTCACGAATACGACGGCAAGGAGTTTAAATCAGTAAGCAGTGATAATCTTGATTTAGATACAGAGGAAGAAAAAGAGGCACAAAAGAAGCTGTCTGAAAACAATGCCGATATGCTCAAAGAAATGAAGGAAGCTTTAGGGGAAAAGGTAAGCAAGGTAGCAGTTTCAAACAAACTCAAAACTCACCCTGTATGTCTTACTGCCGAGGGCGAGCTTTCCTTAGAGATGGAAAAGGTTTTAAACGCTATGCCCAATGCCACAGAGGGTATGGGAGCAAAGGCAAACAGAGTTTTAGAGCTCAATGCAAATCACCCTGTATTTGAAGCTCTTATAAAGCTTTATACCTCAGATAAAGAAAAGCTCAAAACCTACGCAGAGCTTTTATACAATCAAGCTCTTTTGATAGAGGGCTTACCCATTGACAATCCTCTTGAATTTTCCAATAAAATATGTGAGCTTATGCTTTAAATAAAACGGCGGATTTTCCGCCGTTTTTTATTTGCTAATTTTGTAAAAATATGTTATAATTCTTCTATTGTCTGATTTCGGAGATGAAGAGATGAAACGAATTTTTTTGATTTTGTTGGTATGCGGGATAATTACAGCATTAGCAGGCTGTGAGAAGCCTTCTGATAACGGTATTAACAGTGATATTACAAGTACCACATCGGATATCAGCGATGTGTCGTCAACTGTATCCGAAGATACAAGCAGTCCTACTGTGCAGAAGGACGGAAAATATGAACAGGCGCTTACTGCTATTAAAGAGGGAAAGGTCGGAGAAGCCTACCGTTTGCTTTGTTCTACCAATGATGAACGTGCCCCTGAGCTGTTGCGCCATTTTGTGTGGCAACCGCTTTGGTCAAAAGGGGAAAACCCGGGTAAGCATACTTACGATGCCAAGGGCTATCCTGCGACGTCAGTATGGGGTATTCACACCATATATTTTACCTGGGATAATGAGGGACGGCTTTTAGTTCAGCGCTCGGAAGAAAACAGTGATGCGCAGTATTGGGAGCAGTATGACTCCACCTACGCTAATGGTTTGTTACAAACAAGAATAAGAACAAATAAATATGGTAACGGGGAAACAGAAACCCGCACCTACGATGCAAAGGGTAATATGATTAAGCGTGTATATGATTCGTCGTATGATGACGATGACAGTACCACAACCTGTTCCTACGATGAAAAGGGTAACAAAGTATCACAAAAAGTAAACGGTTCAAAGGGTTATCAAGCCGATTCTACATATTCTTACAATGCGGCGGGACAGCTTACCTATAAGGCTACTACCTACAACGATGGTCGTAAAACTGAAACAGTAGAGCGCATCTACAATGATAAAGGACAATGCGTGGAGAATAAAAAAGTTTTTTCACACGGAACTGTTGTCCATACTTACGCATACGGTGAGCACGGGGAGAAGCTGTCCGATATTTCTGAGTGGGTCGGTGAGCCTAAAAATGTGTACCGTTATACATATGACGGGTTTTATCGTAGAACGGGAATGATTGTGGAGCGTGACGGCAAGGAAATCAACCGTCAGACAATTACATACGATGACAAGCTGGATACTTGCAAATTTGTGGGCGGCGGGGAAAGTGCTGAATATCAGCTTTTCTATTACGCTCACGGAATAAATGAAGACCTGATTCTTAATTCGGCAACCTGGGTAGAATATTACGATTGGGATATCAAATAAGAAAAAAAGGGATAAAAAGGAATTTATAGATTATTTTTGTTAAAACTATTGACAAATGAGAATAAATGCGATAAAATCAATTACATCTGCGCAAAGACGAGATTTTTGCGCCCAAAATTACTTTTTTATATAGGAAACAGAGAGATATGCTTAATGAAAAACACGTGGTAGGAATTAAGCAGGTAACTCGGGCGCTTAAGAAGAATGAAGCTACTAAAGTTTTTATAGCGGAGGATGCGGCGCAAGGCTATACCGAGCCGATAGTTCTTCTTTGCAACGAAAAGGGAGTTCCTGTTGAAAAGGTACCTACAATGCAGGCGTTGGGTGAAATGTTCAAAATTGAAGTAGGTTCGTCCGTTGCTGCATATATTAAAAACATTTAATTTGTTATCAAGGCTTTTGCCTTTGATATAAAAAATTTTTAGGAGGTGTATTGATGCCAACCTTTAACCAGTTAGTTAGAAAGGGCAGGGAAACAGCTACAAAGAAATCCACAGCTCCGGCGCTCCAGAAATGTCTTAACTCCTTAACAAAGGATTTGAATGACAAGAGCTCCCCTCAAAAACGTGGTGTTTGTACAACTGTTAAGACCATGACTCCCAAGAAGCCTAACTCTGCGCTTAGAAAAATTGCCAGAGTAAGACTGACAAACGGCATTGAGGTTACAGCTTATATCCCCGGTATCGGCCACAATTTGCAGGAGCATAGCGTGGTTATGATCAGAGGCGGAAGAGTTAAGGACCTTCCCGGTGTGCGTTATCACATTATCCGCGGAACTCTCGATACTCAAGGTGTTGCCAAGAGAATGCAGTCAAGAAGTAAGTACGGTGCTAAACGCGCAAAGAAAGCTTAGTTGACAAAAATTAAAGCGTAAAAATTTACGCAAAGACAAAATGTGCTTTGCTGTAATTCAGATATATTTGTCTGTATTACCGGAGCACTGCCGAAAGTAAAACTTTCGAGTACCTATGATATCAGAATATGAAGGAGGGAAGCAAAGTGCCAAGAAGAGGTAATATAGCAAAAAGAGATGTACTACCCGATCCGCTGTATAACAGTCAGTTGGTAACAAGACTTATCAACAACGTTATGTATGACGGTAAAAAAGGCGTTGCTCAGAAAATTGTATACGATGCATTTGCTATCGTAAAGGAGAAAACCGGCAAAGATGGCCTTGAAGCATTCCAGGAGGCTATGGAAAACATAATGCCTACATTGGAAGTTAAGGCAAGACGTGTCGGCGGTGCGACTTATCAGGTTCCTATGGAAGTTCGCCCCGAAAGAAGAACAACCCTGGGTCTTCGTTGGTTGTCCCGTTATTCTCGTGAGAGAAGCGAGCGCACAATGAGAGAAAGACTTGCAGGCGAAATTATGGATGCTATTAACAACACTGGCGGAGCCGTTAAGAAGAAGGACGAAACTCATAAAATGGCTGAAGCTAACAGAGCATTCGCACATTACAGATATTAATAGGAGGACATTATGCCACGTACTCATAAGATTGACTTATATAGAAATATCGGTATAATGGCTCATATTGATGCAGGTAAAACTACCACAACAGAAAGAATACTTTTTTATACCGGTGTTAATTATAAGTTAGGCGAAACCCACGAGGGCGCCGCTACAATGGACTGGATGGCGCAGGAGCAGGAAAGAGGTATTACAATTACTTCTGCTGCTACTACTTGCTATTGGAAAAACCATAGAATTAACATCATTGACACTCCCGGACACGTTGACTTTACCGTTGAGGTTGAGCGTTCTCTTCGTGTTCTCGACGGCTCTGTTACAGTATTTTGTGCTAAAGGCGGCGTTGAGCCCCAGTCTGAAACCGTATGGCGTCAGGCTGATAAGTACCAGGTACCCCGTATGGCTTATGTAAATAAGATGGATATTATGGGTGCTGACTTCTACAGAGTTGTAGCAATGATGAAGGAAAGACTCAAGTGTAACGCAGTTCCGATTCAGCTTCCTATCGGAAGTGAAGATACCTTTAAGGGAATTATTGACCTTGTTGAAATGAAAGCATATATTTATTATGATGATTTAGGCAAGGATATCCGTTGCGAAGAAATTCCCGAGGATATGAAGGAATTAGCTGAGAAATACCATCAGGAAATGCTTGAGAGTGTAGCTGAGCAGGACGAAGATATTATGATGAAATATCTTGACGGCGAACAGCTCACAATCGAGGAAATCAAGAAGGTTATCCGTAAGGCTACTATTGCCAACGATATGGTTCCCGTAACCTGCGGAACATCATATAAGAATAAGGGCGTTCAGAAGCTTCTTGACGCTGTTATTGATTATATGCCCTCTCCTGTAGACATTCCCGCTATCAAAGGTGTGGATGAGAAAACAGGTGAGGAAACAGAAAGAAAGGCTGACGATAATGAACCCTTCTCAGCACTTGCTTTCAAAATTGCAACTGACCCCTTTGTTGGACGTATTACTTTCTTCAGAGTATACTCCGGCCATGTAGAGACAGGTGCAACAGTATTAAATGCTACTAAAGACAGCCGTGAGCGTTTCGGACGTATAGTTCAGATGCACGCAAACGACAGAAAAGATATTACCGAGGTTTATGCAGGTGATATTGCTGCTGCCGTTGGTCTTAAAAATACCACAACAGGTGATACTCTCTGTGATGAGAAGCATCCTGTTATCTTGGAATCAATGGAATTCCCGGAGCCTGTTATCCGTGTTGCTATTGAGCCTAAGACAAAAGCAGGACAGGAGAAGATGGGTATCGGTCTTTCAAAGCTTGCTGAAGAAGACCCCACCTTCAGAACCTACACAGACGAAGATTCCGGCCAGACTATTATTGCAGGTATGGGTGAGCTTCACCTTGAAATTATCGTTGACAGACTTCTTCGTGAATTTAAAGTAGAAGCAAACATCGGTAATCCTCAGGTTGCTTACAAGGAGACAATCCGCAAATCTGCAGACGTAGATATGAAATATGCAAGACAGTCAGGTGGTAAAGGTCAGTACGGTCACGTTAAGATTATTCTTGAGCCCAACGAGTCCGGTAAGGGCTATGAGTTCATCAATAAGATTGTCGGCGGTGCTATTCCTAAGGAATATATCCCCGCTGTTGATGCCGGTATCCGCGGCGCTATGCAGTCCGGTGTTGTTGCAGGCTATCCTGTTGTTGACTGTAAAGTAACACTTTACGATGGATCTTACCATGAGGTTGACTCATCAGAAATGGCATTTAAGATTGCCGGTTCAATGGCATTCAAAGAGGCTATGCGTAAGTCAGATCCTGCACTTATGGAGCCTATTATGAAGGTTGTTGTTATTACTCCCGAGGAATATCTCGGTGACGTTATCGGTGACCTTAACTCCCGCCGTGGTATGATACAGGGTATGGAAACCATTTCAGGCGGAGCTCAGGAAGTTACAGCTCACGTTCCGCTTTCCGGAATGTTCGGTTATGCAACTGATATGCGTTCCAAGACTCAGGGTAGAGGTCAGTATTCTATGGAGCCCAGCCACTATACTGAAGTTCCTAAGAATATTCAGGAGCAAATTATAAGCACTCGCGCTAAAAAGAACGACTAATTTGTAAAAAGTGCTTGCTTTTTTCTTGAAAAGAATGTAAAATAATATAAATTGAAAAATTAAAATTGATTAAAAGGAGATATTGAAAATGGCAAAGGAAAAGTTTAACAGAAGTAAACCCCACGTTAATATCGGTACTATCGGTCACGTTGACCATGGTAAGACATCTCTTACCGCTGCTATCACAAAGGTTCTTGCTTTCCAGGGCAAGGCTCAGTATGAAGCATATGATATGATTGATAAGGCTCCCGAAGAGAGAGAAAGAGGAATTACAATTAACACCGCTCACGTTGAGTATGAGACAGACGTTCGTCACTACGCTCACGTTGACTGCCCCGGACATGCTGACTACGTTAAGAACATGATCACCGGTGCTGCACAGATGGACGGTGCTATCCTCGTTGTTTCCGCAGCTGACGGCCCCATGCCTCAGACTCGTGAGCACATCCTTCTTGCTCGTCAGGTTGGCGTTCCTAAGATTGTTGTATTCCTTAACAAATGCGATCAGGTTGACGATCCCGAGCTTTTAGAGCTTGTTGAAATGGAAGTTCGTGAGCTTCTTTCAAGCTATGATTTCCCCGGCGACGATACACCTATCATCAGAGGTTCTGCTCTTGAAGCTATCGAGTGTGCTTCTCAGGATCCTTCCGATCCCAAATACGCTCCTATCCTTGAGCTTATGAAAAATGTTGACGAGTACATTCCTACTCCCGAAAGAAAAGCAGATCTTCCCTTCTTAATGCCCGTTGAGGACGTTTTCACAATCACAGGTCGTGGAACAGTTGCTACAGGTAGAGTTGAAAGAGGTCAGCTCAAGCTTTCAGAAGAAATTGAAATCGTTGGTCTTGAGGATGCTCCTAAGAAGACTGTTGTTACAGGTATCGAAATGTTCAGAAAGCTTCTTGACTATGCAGAAGCAGGCGACAATGTTGGATGTCTTTTAAGAGGTATCAACAGAACAGATATCGAAAGAGGACAGGTTCTTGCTAAGGTTGGCTCCATTAAGCCTCTTACCAAGTTCAAGGGCGAAATCTACGTTCTTACTAAGGACGAGGGTGGCCGTCATACTCCTTTCTTCAACAACTATCGTCCTCAGTTCTATTTCAGAACAACAGACGTTACAGGTGTTATCGAGCTTCCTGAAGGAACAGAGATGTGTATGCCTGGCGATAACGTTACAATTTCCGTTGAGCTTATTAAGCCTATCGCTATCGAGCAAGGTCTTCGTTTCGCTATCCGTGAGGGTGGTAGAACTGTTGGTTCCGGCGTTGTAAGTGCTATCTAAGTAAACTTATAATAATAAAAACTGTTCGGCTGCTTAGCAACCGAACAGTTTTTGTATAAATGTGAAAACTTTAAAATATAATTGTTAGGAAGAGTCACATATGAGTAAAGAAGTTCAATTTAAAAACAGAGACCGTTATATTCAGTTGGGAATTGCTATTTCCACTTTGCGTAAAATGCGTGGAATGTCGCAAGAACAATTATCTGAAAAGGCAAATGTCAGTCGCTCGCATATCAGCTCAATCGAAGCGCCCGGAATTGTGCGTCCTTTTTCTCTTGAAGTGTTTTTTAATATTGCAGATGCTCTTGATGTTGACCCTGCTGATTTGATAAATGCTTCCGTGTTTCCCGACAATGTTTTAAAAAATAAAAAATAGCAGTAAAAAAAGCTTTATCGGTAATTTTCCGATAAAGCTTTTTGATATATATTATTCTTTTGTATTTATAAAGTTTTCGGCTTCTTCAAGAGCAACATAAATATTACTGCAGAAGTTTTCAGAGCCTACTTGCTTGTAAATGCCGGCTTTCTTCAAAACCTTCATAGGCTGTTGATTTACGTGAGAGAATAAAAGTCTTATATTTTTATTATTGCATTTTTCAATAAGAGCTTGAATTTTATGTACTGCTGTTGCATCTAAAGCGGGTACATCGCTCATTCTCAGAATAACAACCTTTGCATCGGTTGTATGAAGCTCTGCAATTTTATCGGCAGCTCCGAAAAACATAGGACCGCTTATTTCGTATACGAAAACATCGGAAGGAACATTGATGCTGTTTTTTTGGTCTTCAATAGAATAAGTCCATTTTCGGATATTGGTTACCGCAGACATACGTGCCATAAATAAAATAGCTGTCAAAACAATGCCGATACCGATAGCCACAACCAAATCGAAAATAACGGTGAGGGAGAAGGTTAAAATCAGTATAAAAATATCGCTTTTGGGCGAGGTTTTTACTAAATGGATAAACTCACGCCACTCGCTCATATTGTAAGCTACAACGAAAAGGATAGCGGCAATTGCAGGCATAGGAATAAGCTGTGCATAAGGGATAAGCAGAGCAAGAATAATAAATAAAACTATTGCGTGAACTATTCCTGAAACAGGAGTTTTACCGCCGTTTTTAACGTTTGCAGCAGTACGTGCAATAGCGCCTGTAGCGGGAATACCGCCAAAAAGAGCAGAGCAAATGTTTCCTGCGCCCTGAGCAATAAGCTCAGTATTGGAGTTGTGCTTAGTACCTGTCATAGAGTCAGACACAACACAGGAAAGAAGGGACTCAATAGCCGCTAAAATAGCAATAGTAAAAGCATCGGGCAAAACATTTTTTACAGTTTCAAAAGAAACTGAGGGCAAGCTTAAAGAGGGAAGGCCTGCGGAAATCTCATAAAGAGAGCCGATAGTATTTACATTCATATTGAAAAGCTTTACAATGGCAGCAGTAAATATAACGGCAATAAGCGAAGCGGGGATTTTTTTCAAAAATTTAGGACAAATAATAAGAATAGCTAAAGCAATAACGCCTATAAGCATAGCCTGCCAATTAAAAGTCTTAAAGCAGACAATAGCCTGTTCAAGCTTTTCCAATGTTTCAATGGGGGATTTTGTATATGTAAGGCCAAAGAAATCCTTAAGCTGACCTATTACAAGAGTCAGGGCAATACCAAAGGTAAAGCCCGTAGTAATTGTAAAGGGGATAAATTTTATCATTTTACCGAATTTACAAAGCCCCATAACAATAAGGATAATACCTGCCATAATAGTAGCAACGGCAAGTCCTCCCATACCGTTTTTGGCAACTATGCCCGCAACAATAGTTGCAAAGGCAGCGGTAGGTCCAGAAATCTGAACATTACTTCCGCCTAAAAGGGCAATAACAAAGCCTGCAATAATCGCTGTATAAATACCTTGCTCAGGATTTACCCCCGAAGCTAAGGCAAGGGCGATAGATAAAGGTAAGGCAATAATAGCAACAATAATTCCTGCAACGATATCCTTTATCAATTGACTTTTAGAATAATTTTTAATACAGGAAATTATTTTAGGCTTAAATATCTCTTCCACAAAAATTCTTCTTTCTTATATAAAATTCGACAAACTACAAACATTATATCAAAAAAGAATAAATCTTCAAGCAATACAGTTAAATTTTAAAGGTTGAATTTCATTTTTGTAAAATTGATATATTGAAAATAAACTACTATATTAATATTTAGAAAAAATGCTCTCCCTTTTAAAACAGGGAGAGCAAAAATTATTTCTTTTCTAAAAAAAGCTTTCTTGTAATAAAATTAAAGCACATAACTACAGCAGTTGCGCCTATTTTTACAAGCTTGTAATCCAGCAGCATTATGTCAACGCCAAGCCACATAAGCAGCTGATTAAGTCCTAAGCCCATAACGCTGAAAACAATAAACAATATAAAATTGCGCCCCTTAGAAGCTTCTTTATCCACACTGAAAACGAATTTAACGCTTAAAATGTAATTGACTATAACTGATACAGCAAAGGAGATAGCAGAGGAAATAAGATAGTTTACCCCAAAAATCTCTGTCAGTAACAGCAAAACACAGTAGTCAATAATAAAACAAATAACACCTGTAAACCCGAATTTTATTATTTGAGTCAATAGTTCTTTGATTTTAAAACCCATCATTCATCACCTTGAATATTCTACCATATTTTTCTTAGAAAATCAATTACAAACAATAAACATAATTCATATATAAGTGCTTTTCTTTTATGTATTTTAACAATTGACATTGATTTTTATTGCTGATATACTGAATTGTATAAAAATAAAGAGGTGTTGTTAAATGGGAAAAAGTGTAAAAGATATTATTTCTATAATTAAAGAAAATGATATTAAAATGGTTGATTTTAAAATGGTTGATATCAACGGTCAGTACCGTCATGTAACCATTCCCGCTGAGAATTTTTCTGAGGATACAATGAAAAGCGGTATAGGCTTCGATGCTTCTAACTATGGATATGCCGTAGTAGAAAAAAGCGATATGGTATTTATTCCTGACCCCGATACAGCTGTTATTGACCCCTTCTGTGAAATTCCTACTCTGTCGATGACAGGTAATGCTATGATTATCGACAATCCTGAAAACCGTCCTTTAGCACAATATCCTCGTAATATTGTCCTTGCGGCTGAAAAATATATGAAGGACAGCGGCATAGCTGATACTATGCTTATTCTTCCTGAATTTGAATTTTATCTTTTCGATCAGGTAGGCTGGGAGGTTCAGCCTAACAGTATCGGAGTTTCTGTAGATGCAAATCAGTCTTATTGGAACAGCGCTGTTGAAGGTAAAGGCGTTGTTGTTGCTAAGCAAAAGGCTTATCATATAGCTAAACCCTTTGACACCTCCTATGAGTGTCGTAGCGAAATGTGTATGCTTATCGGTGATGCAGGAATTAAATTAAACTATCATCACCCCGAGGTTGCTGCATCAGGTCAGTTTGAGATTGAGCCTCAGTTAGGTCAGATGTCCAAAATGGCTGACGCTACTATGATGATTAAATATATCATTCATAACACCGCTTTGAAATACGGTAAAACTGCAACCTTTATGCCTAAGCCTATCTATGGTGAAGCAGGCAGCGGTATGCACGTACATATGCTTTTACTTAAAGACGGTCAGCCCGTTTTCTCTGACGATAACGGATATTCACATTTAAGCCGTGAAGCTCATTACTTTATGGGCGGTCTTTTAAAGCACATCGGCTCTCTCTGTGCTATTACTAACCCCTCTACCAACTCATTCAAGCGTTTAGTACCCGGATTTGAAGCTCCTGTTACCGTTGGTTATGCTACCTCTAACCGTAGCGCAGTTATCCGTATTCCTGCTTATGCTAAGAGTGCTGACAAACGTCGCTTTGAGCTTCGTAATCCCGATGCTACCTGTAATCCTTATTTCTGCTATGCAGCTATTTTGATGGCAGGCTTAGACGGTATTAAGAATAAGATTGACCCCCATGAGAACGGCTGGGGACCTTATGATATGAACCTTTACAATCTTCCCGAAGAGGAAAAAGCAAAGCTTAAAGGCTTGCCTACCTCTTTGGAGGCGGCTCTTGATGCTCTTGAGAAAGACTATGCTTATCTTACAGAAGGCGGAGTATTCCCCGAAGAGCTTATCAAAAACTTTATCAAAACAAAACGTGAAGAATGTAAGCAAATGGCAGCAATTCCTCATCCCGCTGAGTTTGATAAATATTATAATTTATAATTTTTGAACAATCCCCTTAGGGTAGAATTACTCTAAGGGGATTTAATGCTTGACAGAAAAGGCGATAGTAATATAATGAGTAACGCTAAATTATCAAAGGATTTAACAAAGGGCAGTATTCCAAAACAATTATTTTTTCTTACAATACCTTTTATGCTGTCCAATGCTATGCAGGTACTGTATTCTACGATAGATATGATTATTGTAGGTAAATATGTAGGTACAGCGGGGCTTTCTGCAGTATCCCAGAGCAGTCTTATACTGAATTTTGCAACTATGATTTGTCTTGGCTTTTCAAATGGGGGACAGGTAGTTGTTTCGCAGGCATTGGGCTCGGGAAAAAGAAAAGAATTAAATGAAATTATAGGAACGCTTTTTACCATTATTTTATCAATAGGAGTTATTTTCTCTTTATTGATTTTAATATTAAAAAATCAAGTAATTGATATTATGAAAATTCCCGACGAATCAATTTCAATGTCCTCTGATTATATGATAATATGCGGTTTAGGACTTGTTTTTACGGCGGGCTATAATATGGTTTCGGCTGTGCTTCGAGGTATGGGGGACAGTAAAAGGCCTTTTTTATTTATTCTTATTGCATCGGTGGTAAATCTGGTGCTTGACATTGTTTTCACAGGCTTTTTAGGCTTTGGAGTGGCGGGTGCTGCTTGGGCAACTATCATAGGTCAGGGAGTATCTTTCCTGTTTTCTCTTTATTATTTACATAAAAATAAAGAGGACTTTGGATTTGATTTTAAGCTTGCAAGCTTAAAGCCTGTAAAAAAATATGTAAAAATGATAGTTGATTTGGGAACGCCAATGGCAATACAGTCAGGCTTTATCAATATTTCTATGCTGTATGTAAATTCTATGGTAAACAGTTTGGGTGTTGTACAGTCGGCAACCTTTGGTGTAGGAATGAGAATTGACGATATTTCAAACAAAGTTTCTCAAGGAATGCAGTATGCGGCAATACCTATGATAGCGCAAAATATAAGCGCAAAAGAAATTAAAAGAGCAAAAAGCGTTGTATGGTATACGTGGCTTTTTTCAGTAATATTTACAGTTATTTTCTTAACAATTTATATTTGCTTCGGAAAAGAGCTTTTCATGATGTTTTCCGAGGATGTAGCGGTACATGAGCTTTCAAGTACCTTTATTTCCGCTATTGTATGGATGTTTCCTGCTTTTACAATAATGAGAGGCTCGGGTGCTTTTATCCAAGGAATAGGAAACGCAAAATTAGGTATGGTTCTGGCTATTTTAGACGGGGTTGTGCTTCGTATAGGCTTTAGCTGGCTTTTTGGAATTTACTTTAATATGGGCTTTTACGGCTTTGTTTTAGGTTACGGTCTTGCGCCCTACGGCTTTGCAATCCCCAGTATGATTTATTTTCTTATGGGAAGATGGAAAAAGAGAAGGATACTTGCTGACGATATATAAAAAATTTGTCGAAAAATGTATAAAATTGAGGTTGCTGAAAGTGAAAAAGCTATTTTGTATTTTGACTGTTATAGTTTTAAATATTGTTTTTTGCACTGCGGTTTTTGCCGAAAAAACAACTGTATATTTGCAAGGTGAAGCGGTAAGCCTTGGGGAAAAGGCGCAGATATCACTTTCTGTAAAAGAAAACCTCTCTGTTGTGTATTTACATTTAAAGGTAAGCTTTCCTCTTGAAACCTTTAGCTACGATAAAACACAGACAAATGCTTGCTTTGGAGAAAATGTACCGGAATACGTAAATTATACAAGTGATTTGAAAAACGGATATATTGAGTTGAAATTCGGCTCTCAAGAGGGAGAGTATGCCTTTTCTTCAGACGGAGAGCTTGCAGTTATTTTTCTTAATGTTAAAGAAAATGCGGCAATCGGTAAGCATACTATTACTTGCAGCGGCTTCAATAATGATAAAAGCGATGCCTTATATTCGGCAAATAGATTTTTGAACGTAGAATATGAGAATATACAAATAGAAATTAAAGAGAAAACAGCTTCACAAGCTCCTTCAAAAGAGGAAGAAAAGACAAGTCAAGAGCAAGAACAAGAGCAAGAACAAGAGCAAGAACAAGAGCAAGAGCAAGAGAATGTTCAAAGTCAAACAAGTCAGCAAACTACCGTTTGTAATCACAAATGGGTTTATGGAGGAATAGTAGTAAAGGCTGACTGCGAAAATGATGGTGAAAATTTTTATGTTTGTGAGTATGACAGTACCCATACAAAGAAAGAGGTTTTTAAGGCGTTAGGGCATAAGCTTGAAGAAAAAACCGTTAAAAAGAACGGCGAATATATAAAAGTATTAAAATGTACGAGAAGCGGCTGTGATTATATAGAAAAAGATTATACTCCCTCTCAAGAAAATACTTTAAGCTCTGATATTTTTACTTATTTCGGAGCCGATAAAACAGACGCAATAATTATAGCAATTGGATTTTTTATAACTGCGATATTTTCTTTCGTGGGCGTTATTATAAAACGAAAATTAGATAAGTAAATTGACATATTCTGCACACTTTTTCCTATACTCTAAAAAAAGGCTGTAAAAAACGAAAGTTTTTTACAGCCTTTTAATACTTTGTACTCTGTCAGAGCGCAGATACTGCAACAGCAAACTAAATAGAGAATAAGGAATAAATCCTCCCCATAGCTTATTTGTTTTCAAATTCTGCTCATAGCTTTAACAGAGTTTAAGTATTGTGTGGGAGTCATTCCCGTATGTTTTTTAAAATGACGTGAAAAATAATGCACCGAATTAAAGGAGAGCAGATTTGAAATCTCAGTAAAATTAAGCGTTTCGTTACGTATAAGCTTTTTTGCTTCTTCAATTTTCAAAAGATTATAATATTCCATAACGCCTTTTCCCGTGTGCTTTGAAAAAGCTGTTTTTACACTGGTTTTACTTCTTGAAAAACGGTAGCATACGTCTTCAAAGCAAAGAGAGGAGTATACGTTTGCCTTTAAATATTCCTCTATTTTAACAGCTAAAAGCTCCTCTGATTTAGCTGAAGAAGTGCCGTGAGATATAACATCACCGCTGTTTTGCATACGCAAAAGAGATATAATAAGCTCTTCAATATATATTTTAAAAAGCTGTTCAGCACCTAAGCTTATATCATCACGCTTGCAAAGCTTTTTTTGATTAGGGTCATTATATGGGGGAGTAAAAGCATTGATGCCTTCATCAACTATTTTTGCAAGTATTTTTTTGTGTGCAACTGAAATTTTAATAACCTTTCCCGCAAGGGAATTTAGAATTTCGGAGTCAGAGTCAAAGGAGAAAATTATAGTGTTTGAACCCTCTGTCTGACTGGCAATTACATTGTGAAAAACATTAGGAGCGTGTAAAATTAAGCTGCCTTGGGTTAATTTGTATTCATTGTTTGCATCAATTACGTTGATGTCGCCCTTGTCTGCATATACAATTTCCCAAAAATTATGTTTTTCACCCTTGAAGGAATATTTTTTACAATATTCAAAATAATGAAAGCTTATTACAGATTTAATTTCAACTGTGCTTTGTAAGGACGTTTTCACATAGTTCATAAACTAAACCTATTATGCAAAAATTGCAAAATACCTTTCTTTATTTTAAAAGATGTTAATTAACAGTGCTTGTTCCTGTTCCGCCTTTGTTTTTAGCAATAGCTTTTTTATGCTCTGCATAGGTTTTTGAGTAAACAACCTCTTTGCTGTTAGGGGTGTAAAAATATAAGTACTGTTGCTCAACTGTATCCTGGTCGGGAGAAACGCAAGCGCTTAAAGCATCTTCACCGGGGTTGCAGATGGGTCCCTTTGGCAATCCTTTGACATAGTAGGTATTATAAGGACTTTCAGTCTTTGTATCTGCAATAGAAACAGAGCTTTTATGCTCTCCTAAAGCGTACATAACGGTAACGCAGGATTGAAGCTTCATATCAATATTAAGTCTGTTATGAAAAACTGCTGAAACACGTTGCATCTCTTTTAAAGAGGGTACTTCCGATTGAATGATTGATGCAAGCTTTATAGCATCGCTCAAGGTAAGGCCCATTTGCTGAGCTTTTTCCTCAAGACCTATTTTTTTAATTCGTTTTCCAAATTCGGAAAGAAGAGTGTCAATTATTATTTGAGGTGAATCGTCACTGTAAAAATTGTAGGTAGCGGGGAAAAGATAGCCTTCAAAACGGTTTTCACCCATTTCTTCAGGCAGAAAATCATAATCGTAATCTTCTGAAAGCGCTTTTTCCCATTCTTCCTTAGTGCCAAGTCCTTTGTTGATAAATCTGTCAACAATTTGAGCCTGCCAGAAGCCCTCGGGAATTGTAACTGTTATTATGTTGGAAGCGGGCTGGCTCAATGCCTGTATGAGTCCGTCATAGCCTGCATCACAGGAAATTTCGTGCTCACCTCTCATAAAGCCTGCGCCTGCTTTTTTAAGCTTTACGTAAACTTTAAATACATTCGGGAATTTTATAGCGCCGTTTTCCTTGAGAAGCTGTGCAATATCGTCGGTATTAGCACCCTTTGGAATGTTCAAAGTTACTTTTTGAAAAGAATTTGCAAGGGCTGAATAGTCAGCGTATATTAAAAATGAAGCACTGGCAAGAGCTATAAGCATAACAGCACACAAGCTTATTATTATGTATTTAATTATTTTTTTCTTTTTGGATACAGTTTTTTCCATAGGTCATAGATATCCTTTCATATATAAATTCTTTGTAGCAAAGAAATGGTAGCATCATACTATGTTATTGAGGACTAATAGTGAGGTGATAATTTATGTGTCTTAGAAATTTATTTAACTTTGATGATGATTGCACAACTATCCTTATCGTAGTAGCGATTATAGTATTCCTTATTTGTTTCTGCGATTAATAAAGCTTTATCTGCCGGCATAAGCCGGCAGATTTTTCTTAAAGGATTTTAAATAACTGCAATACGATTTTCAAAGCCCATAAAACAATCAAAATCAAAAAATACACGTCAGCTATAACGTATTTTGCTTTTTGCTTTTGCACTCTCTGAGAAACGGTGAGTGCTTTTTTTGGTGTTATTTTTATAAATTTTTCAATTTCACGAAGAGAAACATATATACTTATAAGGAATATAACAATTGATGCAACGGCAAGAAAAGTGCCAAGACCTGCGTTTGAAAGCTTCTCGTTGAGATTGAAAAAAAGACAGGTGATAGCATTGTTGAATAAATGGGCAAATATTGCGGGATATACGCTGTCTAAAATATATACAAGAGTGCCGTAAATACAACCTGCTAAAAGAGGAGCAAGAAAATTATAGGGAGTAGAGTGCATAACGGCAAAGCATATTGCACCTGTAAAAATAATGATAGGACGCTTTTCGTTGCCAAAGCTTGAAAGATAAGCACCCCTGAAAAAGAGTTCTTCAAAAACAGCAGGGACAATTATAAGAGCAAGAATAGCAGGTAAAGGGCTTTCCCAGCTGACTGATGCAATAGGATTTAGAGATAAGGCTTTAAATCCGTCAGGTAATACTTTTAAAGAAACTGCATTGAGCGCTACACCGCCGATTGTTGCTACAAGAGATGCAAAAAAGGTAAGAGGCAGCCAACGCAATTTAAAGTTTTTCAATCTGAAAAAAGAGGATGCTTTGTTTCTTGCTTTGTTTTTGAGAATAATTGCGGGAATAAGAAAAACAAGAGCAGTTACAAGACTTAATATATAATATCTTGAAAGAGGTATTTTAGAAAGGATTTCGTGAGAAAAAACAGAGAATATTGTAAGCAAAACAAAAAGTATAAGAACTATTAAGTTTGCATAGCTTTTATTTTTTGAATTAGACAACTTTTTTCACTCCGGACTGTGTAATATATAAATCCATTTTAACATCGTGCTTTTCGGTAGGCAGATTGTCGCATATGCAACAATCGGGACAAACAGAAAGCTTTGTTCCTTTGTATGAGGCTAAAAATCTGTCATAAAAGCCGCCGCCGTAGCCTAAGCGGGTTCCGTTTAGAGCTACGCTTAAAGCAGGAACAACGCATATTGAATAAAGGGAGGTATCAACCTTTTTGTCAAGGTCTTTGGGCTCGTATATTCCCATATATCCCTGAGTGAGCTCTTCAAGACTTTCAATTTTGCAAAAAATCATATCCTTGCCAACGCATTTGGGCACTGCTACACAAATTCCTTTTTCCAAAAGCCAGTTGATTATAGAATGCGTATCTGTTTCGGCAGGGGAGGAAACATAAATAAGAACACCTGAAGGGACTTCTTTGCTTAAAAAGCTTTTCAAATGAAAAAAGATTTTTTCGTCCTCTTCTCTTTTAGAAGGACGGCATCTTAAATTTTTGTATTTATCTCGAAGCTCTTTTTTCATTTTTCTTTTTCCTTAGTTTAATAACATATTTATATAGGGGTTTTTGCATATCATTGAAGGAATATCGCACACGTTTATAACGTTTTTTGCTTTTTTGTTAGTTTTTACAGCACCGTTTTTTGTAAATATATAGGTACCGTTATTTTGTTTGATTATATTATCGCAAATTTCAATATGTTGATTATCAAAATATATTTTTTCTAAAAGCTTTACGGCATTTAAAGCACGCATCATACCCATATTTTCAAGCCCTTCCGTTTCTGAAGCGCAACAGGGAGAGCAAAGAGATACCTCTTCAATGTTTTTTAGCTGGCAAAGAGCATTGATTGCATCCTGCTCGTCTGCATTTTCTAAAAGCATTTCTCTTATTAAAGGAATATTATCTTCATCCCTATAGAAAATATATCCGCAAAATTTGTCGCCGTCATAAATTTCCAAGGGAAGCTCATCAAACATTAAACATTCCTTTGATATAAATTCAAAATGATTAGCATCAAGCTCAAAGGAAAAACCTCTTGAAAAGAGCTGCTTTTTATGAATATCAGAACAAAGCTGATAGTTTTTCATAGGCTTTAAAATAAGAGTTGAATTTTGTGTTTTAGGTTTTTTTATAATTTTATATTTGTAAACGGGAGCAAAATCAAATCTTGAATAAAAGCTGTAAAGACTTTCGGAAACGGGAATAAGGGCGCAAAGCTCAAAACCGTCATTATAAAGAGAAGCTAAAGTATCCTTAATTAAGGTTGAAACAAGTCCCTGACCTCTGTACTCCTGCTGTGTTGAAACGCCGCATAAATAGCTTGCTTTTACAGGCTTTGAAAATGCTTGCATTTTATAGGGCAGAGAGTATAAAGCGCTGACTATTTTGCCATCACGCTCTAAAAACTTAACATTTTCATCGGAATAAAGATAGTCAAAGAAAAGATTGGTATAGCTTTGAGTTACGGAAAAAGAGTTTTTCCAAAGACTTTTAAGCTGATTTTTTTTATCCAAAAACAGTTCACTCCAAAATATTCAAAACTTTTTCAAGCACCTGACTGTGAATTTCATCTATTGATTTTATTATGCCGTTTTCAGCACATTTTATATGGCACCAACCGAATTTTTCACAGGCATAAACAGCGCCGTTATAACAACGCATGGTATATTCCTCGTCTTTTTCGTGAAGGTCCTTTTTGCTCATATCACCCTCGTAACGCTTTTCGATAAGCTTTTTTGTGTATTCGGGGTGCATATCAAGGAAAATAACTAAATCGGGACGGGGAAGTCCTATTTTTACATATTCAAAATCTTCAAGCCAGGAAAAATAGTCATCTCTGTCTTTACCCGAAAGCTTTGAAGCCTGATGAATTGCGTTGCTGGTAACATATCTGTCAGCAACTATTATTCCGCCGTCATTATAAAAAGTACCCCAATCCTTTTTATAGGAAGCAAAACGGTCAACCGCATAAAAGGTAGAAGCTGCGTAAGGATTAACATCGTCAGCAGAGCTTCCGAAATCACCCTTGAGATACATTTTTATAAGTGCGCTTGAATCATCGTCATAGCAGGGAAATTCAATTTTTTTGACATTTATTTTTCGTTCTTCCAATGCCTTTGTTAAAAGAAGGCTTTGAGTTTGCTTTCCGGAGCCGTCAACTCCGTCAATTACAATAAGTTTTCCTTTATTCAAAAGACAGGGCATAATTTTCTATGCCCGTTCCCACCCTTCATAGCGTATTTTAGGATTTTTTTGCCCGTGTAGCAAGCTTCTTGCTGCGGATATCACTTCCGAAGAAATAGATAGATGTAAATTCTCCGCTTATTCTTGAAAGAATTCTTTCGTCATACTTGTCACCGATTTCGTCTAAGGTGAGATTTGAATTGATGATAATCGGTTTTTTAGCTATAAGCCTTGAGTTTATAAGATTAAATAAGGCTGTTACTGTAAAAGAGGTTGTAAACTCTGCGCCTAAATCATCAATAATAAGCAAATCGGTGCTTATATATTCTTCAATATCTGCTCTTGCTTGCTCATCCTGTTCAAACTGAGCACGCTGATAGGTGGAGAAAATTTTGTTTGAGGTTTCGTAAATAACGTCAAGCCCGTTATCTATTACTGCTTTTGCAACTGCAGTTGATAAAAAGGTTTTACCTAAGCCGGGCATACCTGTAAAAAATAAATTTTCAGGATTTTTTTCCAACTTATCACAGTATTTTTTTAAGTACTTAAATACCTGCTCCATATGCTCACGGGGAGATGTGTCAAGCTTTTTGTCAACCTTGTCGGAATAATAATTCAAGTCGAAATTTTTGAAGGTTTGTTCAGTAAGCATAGCGCCTAAATTTGAACGCTTGTATCTTTGATGTCTTAGCTCCTTTTTGAAGCAGTCGCACATCTGCACTCCTATATAGCCCGAATCGTTACATTTTTTACAGCTGACTACTTCGTCAAGAATATTAAGATTAAGACCTGCTGAATATAGCAATTCTGCACGCTTTGCCTGAAGCTCAAGACTCTGAGATTTTAATTTCTTTACTGCCTTTTTGCTTTCTGCTTCATTTGATGACTCTATAGCGGCACGAATTCCTTTTATAGCAAGCTCTTTAAGCTGTTTTTCAATATTTGCAAGCTCAGGCACTTTTTTATAAGCCTTTTCTCTGTTGCGCAGAGTCGCTTTTTTATTTTCTTGCCGTCTTGTTTCGAAAACTTCATTTGCGGCAGCATAAATTCCGACAGAATTTGACATTTTATATATACATTCCTTTCAAAGCAGGCTTAAAATTCGATAAATTTAAAAAATTATATACCATTTAATATTCTAACACGAAATTGCGTAAAAGTAAATACAATATTGCATAAAAAAAGAGCCAAACCTTTTTAGGTCTGGCTCTTGAATTATTGAGATTAGTTAACTAAAGTCATCTCTGTCTCTTTATCGAAAATGTGAATCTTCTCAAGCTCAATAGCAACTTTAATCTTATCGCCGGAACGGATAGAAGTTGTAGGCTTAACTCTTGCTGTAATCTTGTTGCCGAACAAATCAAGATATAAGTAGGTTTCAGCACCCATAAGCTCTGTAACTTCAACCTCAACATCAACAATACCGTCTGTTAAAGTTGTAAGATACATTTCTTCGTTATGAATGTGCTCAGGACGAATACCGATAATAACGGGCTTCTCAACAGCAGCCTTAACCTTATCGTTAATCTTGGACTCAGGAAGCTTGATGCGAATGGGGAAGTTTTCCTCTCCGAACTCGAAGAAATACTCGCCGCCCTTTTCAACGATAACAGCCTCAATGTTGTTCATTTGAGGAGAACCGATGAAGCCTGCAACGAAGCAGTTACAAGGTCTGTCATAAAGCTTTTGAGGAGTATCAACCTGCTGAATAACGCCGTCTTTCATAACAACGATTCTGTCAGCCATGGTCATAGCCTCTGTCTGATCGTGAGTAACGTAGATAAATGTTGTACCTAATCTTAAGTGAAGCTTAGAAAGCTCTGTTCTCATCTGTGCACGCAATTTAGCGTCAAGGTTTGAAAGAGGCTCGTCAAGAAGGAATACTTTAGGCTCACGAACGATAGCACGACCCAAAGCAACACGCTGTCTCTGACCACCTGACAAAGCCTTAGGCTTTCTGTCAAGAAGGTGAGTGATATCGAGGATACGAGCAGCTTCTTCAACTCTCTTTTTGATTTCGTCCTTGGGAACCTTACGGAGCTTAAGTCCGAAAGCCATGTTCTCAAAAACAGTCATATGAGGATAAAGAGCGTAGTTCTGGAAAACCATCGCAATATCTCTATCCTTAGGAGCAACATCGTTAACTAACTTGTCGCCGATGTAAAGCTCACCGTCGGTGATTTCTTCAAGGCCGGCAATCATTCTGAGAGTTGTAGACTTACCGCAACCAGAAGGACCAACGAAGATTATAAATTCTTTATCCTTGATTTCAAGATTGAAATCTTTTACGGCTTCAAATCCGCCGGGATATTTTTTGAAAATGCTTTTCAATGATAAACTTGCCATTGTTTGATACCCTCCACAGTATAATTACACACAGTATTGATATGATAATGATACCATAAAATATTCTGTTTGCAAAGTGTTTTATTAGCTAAAAATAAATTGAATAAACAGCACTTTACTGATAATATTAGACTAAGGTTTTCCCTTCTTTCGGCATTTTGAGGGAAAGAGAGATACGTTTTTTGTTCAAATCGACCGAAAGGACTCTTACGCTTACAATATCGCCTACGGAAAGAACGTCTGACGGATGCTTTATATATCTGTCGGCAATTTCGGAAATGTGAACAAGGCCGTCCTGATGAACGCCGATATCAACGAAAGCGCCGAAATCAATAACGTTTCTAACAGTTCCCGTCAAAACCATACCCTCGGTTAAATCCTTCATATCCAATATATCGGAACGAAGAACAACAGGAGGTAAGCTGTCACGTATATCACGGCCCGGCTTTTTCATTTCTTCTACAATATCTGTCATGGTGGGAATACCTACCTGACATTTTTCGGCAAGAGAGGGGATATCTGCATTTTCAAGTGCCGAAAGGTTTCCTGAAGCAAGGTCTATTGACAATTCGGATATTACACTTTTTGCAGCTTCATATGATTCGGGGTGAACTGCTGTGTTGTCAAGCACGTTGTCGCTGTCGGGAATACGTAAAAAGCCTGCGCACTGCAAAAATGCCTTTTCGCCTAATTTCTTAACCTTTAAAAGCTGTTTTCTTGATGTGAATTTTCCGTTTTCTTCTCTGTAAGCAACTATGTTTTTGGCAATAGCGGAATTTATTCCCGCTACATACGATAAGAGAGAATAGCTTGCTGTATTTACGTCAACACCTACGTTGTTAACACAGTTTTCTACAACTCCTGCAAGAGATTCGGAAAGACGTGCACCTTTAATATCGTGCTGATACTGACCTACGCCTATTGAACGTGGGTCAATTTTAACAAGCTCTGCCAAGGGGTCCTGAAGTCTTCTTGCTATTGAAACGGCGCTTCTTAAAGAAACGTCATATTCGGGGAACTCTTCAGCGCCCAATTTTGAAGCGGAATAAACGGAAGCACCTGACTCGGAAACCACAATATAAGAAACAGGCTTCGAAAGTGTTTTTATAAGGTTAGCAACAAAAATTTCACTTTCCTTTGAAGCTGTACCGTTACCTATGGCAATTACGTCAATGTCGTGGCGCAATATCATATCGGTAACCTTTTTGTTTGCCTCTTCAATTTTTGATTGAGGGGGAGTGGGATATATAACTGAGGTTTCAAGCACCTTGCCTGTTTCGTCAACAACAGCAAGCTTACAGCCTGTTCTGTATGCAGGGTCAAGTCCTAAGACAACCTTTCCCTTAAGAGGCGGCTGCATAATAAGATTTTTAAGATTGAGAGCAAACATTTTAATTGCCTGTTCAGAAGCTTTTTCTGTAAGGTCATTTCTTATCTCTCTTTCAATGGAAGGGAAAATAAGCCTTTTATAAGCATCAATAACGGTATTTTCAAGCTCCTGCGTACAGGAGGAAAGCTCGTTTGTAATTACCTTAGATTTAAGATAGGCTACATTTGCGCCCTCATCACAGCTTATACTTACGCTGAGAAACTCCTCGTTCTCACCTCTGTTGATTGCAAGAATTCTATGAGGTGCACAGGTGCGTACAGGCTCTTCATAATCGTAATATTGGCTGTATACGCTGTCCTCTTCTTTTGTTGCCTTTGTTTTAACAGTACCGCTTAAAAAGGTTTTGCGGCGGATTTCTTTTCTGTAGTCGGCATTGTCGGAAATCATTTCCGCAATTATATCAAGAGCGCCCGCCAAAGCATCTTCGGCTGTTTCTACCTGTAAATCGGGATTGATAAATTCTTCAGCCATTTCTAAAGGCGAAAGCTTCAATTCATCCTGAGCATAAATTTTAAGAGCAAGAGGCTCAAGTCCTTTTTCCTTTGCAACAGTTGCCCTTGTTCTTCTTTTTGGCTTAAAGGGTCTGTAAATATCTTCAATTTCTGCTAAGGTAACAGCTTTTTCAAGCTTTTGAGCAAGCTCCTCTGTCATAAAGCCTTGCTCTTCAATGGAAGAGGCAACCTCTTGACGACGTTGGTCAAGGCTTCTTAAATATTTGAGTCTGTCATAAAGGTCACGCAGTACAGTATCGTCAAGGGAGCCTGTAACTTCCTTACGGTAACGGGCAATAAAAGGAATAGTATTGCCTTCGTCAATAAGCTTAACGGTGTTTTCCACTTGCTGTGGACGCAAATTAAATTCAGTTTGCAGAGCTTTTAAAATATCCATTTTGAACAATCCTTTCGGGGTGAAAACTATAACCATTATAATAGCATAAAAATAAAAAACAGTCAATTTAAAAAGGATAAGAAAAAATGATACCAAAAAATTATATATAATGTATTTTTATTTAGTAATTTTTATGTGTTGAAATTTTTTCGACAAAATAGTATAATGGTAACGTACTTATGTAATTTTGAAAGGGGATTATTATGAACTACACGCATGAAGTAGAAAATATGTGCAGTGTGGCAAAAGGACCTAAGCACGGACCTGCTCCCATTCCCGAAGAGGGTAGATGGGTAAAAGCTTATCAGATAAGCGACATTTCCGGCTTGTCACACGGTATTGGTTGGTGTGCTCCTCAACAGGGAACATGCAAATTGACTTTGAATGTAAAAAACGGAATAATTGAAGAAGCATTGGTTGAAACTCTCGGTTGCTCCGGTATGACTCACAGTGCTGCTATGGCATGTGAAATTTTACAGGGTAAAACAATTCTTGAAGCTTTGAATACTGACCTTGTATGTGACGCTATAAACGTTGCTATGAGAGAAATTTTCAAGCAGTTAGTATACGGAAGAACTCAGACAGCTTTCTCTGAAGACGGTCTTCCTGTTGGTGCATCCCTTGAGGATTTGGGTAAGGGATTGCGTTCACAGGTTGGTACAATGTTCGGAACAAAAGCAAAGGGTGTTCGTTATCTTGAGATGGCAGAGGGCTATATCCTTGATATCGGCCTTGATGCTGATAACGAGGTTATCGGCTACAAGTTTATCCACCTTGGAAAAATGATGGATGCTATCAAAAAGGGAACAGATCCCAAAGAAGCTTATGAGAAAAATATAGGAACCTATGGCCGTTACAGCGAAGCTGTTAAGCACATAGATCCCAGAAAAGAATAAGAAAGGGAGGAAAAACATAATGGCTAATTTTGAAGGTAAAGAGAGAAGAATGGCGCAAATCGATAAAGCTCTTGCTGAATACGGTTTTTCTTCTCTTGAAGATGCTAAAGCACTTTGCGACAGCAAAGGAATTGACGTTGACTCTATCGTAAGAAACGTACAGCCTATCGCTTTTGATAACGCTGTATGGGCATATACTTTAGGCTGTGCTATTGCACTTAAAAAAGGTATTAAAACAGCTTCTGAAGCAGCTGAAGCAATCGGTCTTGGCTTACAGGCTTTCTGTATTCCCGGCTCTGTTGCACAGACAAGAAACGTTGGTTTAGGCCACGGTAATCTTGCAGCTATGCTTCTTAAGGAAGAAACAAAATGCTTCTGCTTCTTGGCAGGCCACGAGTCCTTTGCAGCTGCTGAGGGCGCAATCGGTATTGCAAGAACAGCAAACAAAGTAAGAAAAGAACCCTTAAGAGTTATTCTTAACGGTTTAGGTAAGGACGCTGCTTTCATTATTTCAAGAATTAACGGCTTTACCTATGTTGAAACAGATTATGACTTTGCAACAAGCGAGCTTAAAATAGTTCGTGAAAAAGCATATTCTGACGGGGACAAGGCTAAGGTTAAGTGCTACGGCGCTAATGACGTTCTTGAAGGCGTTGCAATTATGATTCACGAGGGCGTTGACGTATCTATCACAGGTAACTCAACTAACCCCACCCGTTTCCAGCACCTCGTTGCAGGAACATATAAGAAGTGGTCATATGAAAACGGCAAGAAGTACTTCTCCGTTGCTTCCGGCGGCGGTACAGGAAGAACTCTTCATCCCGATAATATGGCTGCAGGCCCTGCTTCCTACGGTCTTACAGACTCTATGGGAAGAATGCACGGCGACGCTCAGTTTGCAGGCTCCTCTTCAGTTCCTGCTCACGTTGAGATGATGGGACTTATCGGCGCTGGTAACAACCCCATGGTTGGTATGACTGTTGCTTGTGCAGTTGCAGTTGAAGAAGCTTTGAAAAAGGCTTAAATACAAGGTTTATAGGACTTCCGCCGTAAAAAGCGGAAGTCTTTTTTTTTATCTCAAAATCTGATAAAATCAAGAGAAATTGCACAAAAATTGCACAAACGCTTAAAATGTGCAATTTTTGAAGGGTGGTATGTGATTTTTGAAGTGTGCAAACGGTTTTTGTTATGATACACTATATTTGCAAGGATAACTCAAGCACACGCAGTTTAATATTGTTTCAGTTACCATTGTTGTTGACATTTCAGAAGTTAAAATTTAAACATTTCCAAATGGAACGAATGATTTAACGGTGGTTATCCTTGCCACTATGAAAGGGCACAAACAACCGCACAGAGCACAACCACACCAACAAGCACACAGAGCGAGAGCGGACAAAACCGCTCTTTCTTTGTATATGCGATTTTGAATATTAACTTTCAAAAATAAAACCACCTTTGCAAATCAAATCTGCAAGGTGGTCTATCTGTTATTATCTCTGTTAAATTCTGCTATTACTCTTTGTACTGTTTCAATTTGTGTTTCGTTAAGGCTTGATACATCTATTGTTTTATTCTTTGCTACACCGAGCAAATAATCTGTAGTTACGCCGAAATAGTCCGCTATTTGTATTAGCATATCAAATGTAGGATAACCCATACCATTTTCATATTTGCTAACAACCGCTTTGGATAGTCCAATTCGTAAGCCTAATTCTTCCTGTGTTAGATTATGGCTTTTGCGTAGTTGCTTTAAAACTGCACCAAAATCGCAGACATTCATTGTATCACCGCCTTTTTATTATTATATATTAAAAGCGGTTTCTAATTCATAGATTTTAGTCAATGATATGTTGATTTATCGTTATAATTGTGGTATAATATTAGTCAAATAAATTGCAAGGGGTAATAATATGGGTGCTATTATTTTTGTTATATTTGCAATACCTTTTGCCATATTCTGCTTTTATATGGCTTATAAAAAATATTCAAGCGACCAAGAAGAAAAAGCGGCATATCAAAGAATGGTTGAAAACGCACAACAACAAGAAGCAAGTGCATTATCAAAATGTTTACCTATTATGGAACAAAAGTATAATGAACTTCGCAACACGATAAATATACCTATTGGTTGCGAAAAAATAGATGTTGAAACTACTGTTTTTGGTTTTTCATACACGGCACAAGCGCCCGTAGGTAAATCGTATCTTCTAAGAAATGACTTTTACTGTTGGCAAGAAAACGATATATTATATATCTTCCCCACAGAAGAACATATCACAGAAAAGCATATTACATACGCTAATTTACCAAAAGATATTGAAGCAAAATTTAATTCAGAAGATATTAGAATTATAAAAATAAATCGTACTGAAATACAACACTATAAATTAGCGGGACAAGAAAGAGCAGAGACAAAAGTACAAAGTACGAATGACGGTGTTAATGTTAAAGGTGCTATTGTCGGTGGAATAATAGGCGGTGATGCCGGTGCCATAATTGGAAGCCAACACAATAAAGGTCGTATTTATTCTTATTCAGAGCATTTTGATGAAAGATATGTAGAAGTTTATTATCAACAAAACGGCAGTACATACAAACTAAAATTAAGTGCAAAAGCATATCCATTATTAGAACAATGGTTTCCCGAAAAGGATTATGAATATGTTGTAAGCGCAAATCAAACAGTTGTTAATACAAGTGATAGATTTGATGAAATTAAGAAATATAAAGAACTGCTTGACAACGGCATAATTAGTAATGAAGAATTTGAAATAAAGAAAAAAGAACTATTAGGGTTATGAAAGAAAGCGTGTGTTAGTATGGCTTTAATTAACTGTCCCCAATGCAATCATACTATTTCTGATAAAACAAAAAAATGTATAAATTGCGGTTATGAATTTAAGAAAAAACAAATAAGTAAAAAGAAAATTATTATTTTAATTAGTGGCTTTTGTGCTCTTGTTGTTCTTTTGTTTGCCGTTACTCTTATTACATCACAAGTCAGTGTGAAACAATATTTTAACTTGATTGCAGATAAAAACTTTTCGTGTGTTTTGGGTAATCATCATTGGAAAAGTGCGACTTGTGATAAACCCAAATTTTGTTCAATATGTAATTCGGAAAAAGGTAAGTCTTTAGAACACAAGTGGAAAGAAGCGGATTGTATCAATCCTAAAACTTGTTTACAATGTAAGCAGACCGAGGGAAAACCGCTTGAACATACGGTGAATATTGGAATTTGTAATCGTTGCACTAAATTTGTAAATAAATACGAAATTGAGTTTACTGTAATCGAAGAAAGTCTTTCTTGCTTAGAAAAATCTTTTGATAATATTGCTGAGTATTTTGGTGTTAGTTCTTCTTCAGCTTTAAGAGAATTATATTATTGTAATTTAGCCAAAACCGAAGCATTAAACATAAAAAAAGCCGCCTGTATAGCAAGGGATATATGTGGTGATATTCCAGAATTTACCGAAGTAAAAAAATGTTTTGAGAAAATAAATACCATTTTGAGTGATGAAATTGATATTGAATTAACCGTTAATAATTATGTTACTTATGCTAATAATACGCTATCATCGAAAGTAGCTGATAGTGCTAAGGCATTTAATGAAACAGTTGATGAAGTAAATAAAATAATTGAGGGGTAAGTTACTATGACTTGTAAAGAATGTAATGCAGAAATAAGCGGCAACATTTGTCAAAATTGTGGTTACAAAAACATAAGCAAGAACAAAAAAATTGTTATCATTTCTATAATAGCAGTAGTTGCAATAGCTCTTATCATTTCTTTGTCATTTATTTTTACTAAAGCTAACGAAAATAAAAATATTAAAGTATGTGTTGCCGAAGCACAGGCTTTTAGTGAAATGATAACTAAATCTAAATCGAACTTTAATATTATAGGGACACTTTATTCTTCTTCTACTAAGACAAATCACGGATATTCGTGGGATGAAGAATATTTTACTAATTATGTAACAGGATTATGCTTATCAGAAATTTCAAAAGAAAAAACAAGTATGCAAGATATAAAAATTCAATATGAGAGTATAAAGGATATTGAATACAGTAATGATAAAATTAAGGAAATAAAAAAGCAAACCGAAAATCTTTATAATGCTTATCAAAATATGTATGATTTACTCATAGAACAAAACTTTACATACAAGAATTACGAGAGTAAATACACACAAGTAAAAAATGATTTTGATATGGCATTAGAGCTTTATAACAATGTTTTGGAAGAATTAAATAATAAATAGGCTAAGATTAAAGCGGGGTTTTTGCCCCGCTTTTTTAGCATATCAACAATGTATGTGTAGTTTCTTTGTTTTCTTCAATAAAACCCGTGCAAGTAATATCAAAACATCTTCCTAAGAATACAGTTTTACGCTCACGAATAGATTTAATTTTATTTATCATTAAACAAGATTTACCATTCATCAAATAAATTATATCGGGGTTTAAGCAAAAATCTATATCAGAAAATCTTAAATCGAATTTAATACCCAATTCACTAAACTCAAAACTTCCGTTATCAGAGTGGTAAGTAATTTCTTCGGGTTTTATTTGTTTGCATAATTCTCTTAATTCCCAAGTGGTTAATGTTTTTGTTTTCATTTTGTAATACCTCTTTATATATCAAGTTTTAAATGGTTTTCAATAGCCGTTTCGATTTCCTTTTGTTGTATGCCTATATATCGTTGCGTTACGGCGGTACTGCTATGTTGTAACAGTTGTTGAACAAGTGCGATATTATAACCGTTGTTCTTGTATATCTCAGTTGCGTAGTATTTGCGAAAACTGTGTGTGCTTATGCCGTTATAGTCCAAAAAGTCGCATACTGTTTTTAATTGCTTCTGTATTGCTCTTTCGGTTAAAGGAAATATAATGTCATTGTCCTTAATACCGTTATCCAAACAATAACAACGGATAAATTGATATAACGATAGCGGAACAGTAAAAACACGGTCTTTGCCTGTCTTTTGCTCTGTTATGGATAGTCTGTATCTTTCGCCGTCTTTTACAATATCGGTAAGCCGTAGCTTAATAATATCTGATATTCGCAACCCTAAATTTGCTTCAAGCATTAAAGCGGTTGCTATGCGTTCATTTGGTCGGCAACCGCAAAAGCCTTTTTTCATAGTTGATATTATTTCTTTGTACTGTTCTGTGGTTAGTGCTATTGTCTTTTTATTCATTGGAAAACCCTCTTTTTTACGAACTTATAAGTATTGAAATACGAACTATTTAACACAATGCCGTTAAAGTGGCTTTATTACTGTGTTTTGGTGTTCGTATTTGTGGTATTATACGAACTTTACGATATTTTCTTGTAATCTTCCCATAATCTGTGGGTTGGATAAATACAAATACTTTGTATCTTGATTTTGCCGCCGCATAAATGGGTGGGTAGTCTGTAATTGTTAGGTGCACATAGTAATTCACACTCTAAGGCAAGTTTTACATCCTCTACCCCCGCATTTAATAATCTACCCTCTATACATTCCGCAAATTTAACATTGGTTTTTGCT